>NZ_JBFROH010000050.1:0-73263 GCF_041471425.1 Vibrio sp. 10N.261.52.C2
TGAAACCAAATTTGATTCCGCGGAATCTGTTTTACTTCTCTTTAAAAAAGGGAAGATAAAACGTTTTGATATTCATCAACGAGTGCCCACACAGATTGATAGGTTTAAATTGTTAAAGAGCTTCTCTTCGTTGTGACTTACATCACTTCGGAAGAGGCGGCCATTCTAGCGATTTAATTCTCAGTGTCAAACACTTATTTGGAATTAATTCCTACTTTCTAAAAGTAGAAGCGAATCATCGCTTAAAGCTAGTTGCCTTACTAACATTTCTCGCTGAAGCCTTGTGGCGTCTGCCGTGTCAGTGAGGCGGCATTATAGAGATGCCGCTCATATTGGCAAGCAATAAATGCGTTTTTTATTAAAAAAAGAGGTTAAGCGAAGACATTTCAACCAAGGGCTTATTTATACCACTTTCACCCCAAGTTTCGAACAAATTACCCACAACGACCTGTGGATAACTACTCTCCACTATCAAAAAAGTAAGATAAACGAGCCCTAGGGTTTAGATACTCTCGAACTTGTTCAGGTAATTTGCTTGGATGAACGGCATTAACGATTTTGATCTCTTTAATAAAGAGGTCAATGATCGGAGCTTGGGTTCTTGGCACGCTAGGATCATAGATAAGTACATTTGGATAAAGCATATGTTTAGCGTTAACGGATATCACAATCCCAATCGAGTCATTTGAAAGCTGTACTACAGTTCCTGGTGGATAGACTCCCATGAACTTAACTAACAGCCCCAAGTTATCTTGGCTATATAGATGCTTGCAGCTCTTATATAGGTGGGACAGTGCCAAATACGGGATCATTTGTTGAGATTGCGTTTTACCATGGCAAAGGTTATCAAATGCATTAGCCACGGCGACTATCTTGGCAAATTCATCAATCTCATGTTCTTTTAAGCCCTCGGGGTAGCCAGAACCATCATTCATCTCATGATGTTGAGCGATCACCTTTTTAGCACTTTCAGGAAAGTCATCAATTGCCGATACAATATCCGCACCGTATTTAGTATGAAGCTTCAGGTAGTTCTCTTCTGGCACCGTTAGTGCACTCTGCTTTCTTAGTATCGCGACTGGTATTTTGATCTTGCCTACATCGTGAAACAACGCTGCGAATGAGAGGTCTTTCAATTGCTGTGTGTTATAGCCTTTGGCCTTTCCTATCATCAGTGCAACAACCGAAACATTTAGAGTATGAAAGTAAATATCTTCGAAATCTGCTTTAGCATTCATAAGGTGCAAGGTGACGTTATCATCGCTCACTAGAGTTTCAACGATATCATCAACAAGAGCCTTAACCTCCCCTACTGCATCTAAAGGTCTGTTACGGATCTTGGTCATCACAGATCGCATTCGAGCAAGCGAACGTTCAAACTCTCTCTCACAATGACTCACCCTGCGGCGGTAAGAGCTAAGGGTTTCGATACGCTCATGCTTATCTTTCCACATTCTTTCCGTTTCAAGGCTTACCTGTGAATCAATATCGACTTCTTGTTCACCTACGTGATTAACAGGTAAAGGTGAGGTATCACTTTGACTCAGGTTTATATAGACGTGCTTAATCCCAAGATGTCGAATTACTTTTACTTGAGCGTCATCTTTGATTTTAAAGCTGTTGAATAAAAATGGGTGTTCATTCCATTTTACGGGGAGTCGTATATGCAGACCGGGCTGAATGCGATCTACGGTAATCTTTATGCTGCCCATTTTTATATATAATATTGATGATTAATCTCTATTTATAATTCTAATAAAACCAAGCAGCAATTTCACTATCCAATTTCACAGGCTCAACTTAAAGAATCACAGTGCACCATCCAGCGTATACCGAATTTATCTTCTACTTTGCCAAATCGAGCCCCCCAAAAAGTATCTGCGAGTGGAGTCATTATCCGCCCTCCCTTCTTGAGCTTTTCAAAGATTTGTTCTTGAGTCGCGGTATCTTCAGTCACAAGAGAGAGAGCGAGATTGTTGCCTTCAAGTTCTTTTGCCTTAACACCATCAGACATCATCAGCTTCATACCAAACGCTTCGAACTCAGCATGCATAACCCAATCAGGTTGAGCGCCCTCGATTACCTGTGGTGCATCACTAAAAAGCTGCTTAGATAAAACCACACCACCAAAGCACTTGTGATAAAAATCCAACGCTTCATTACAACGACCATCAAAAAACAAGTAAGGGGTTACTGTCAGCATATCTATCTCCTCTGTTAGTCCTTTAAACATAGACAATAGAAAAGAGAATGACAGGTAACATCATGATTTAAGATAATTAATTCATTATCAGATCGAATAGCGAAGGGAAATTATGAGATTTAGGAGTGAAACATCAAGATCTGTCTGATTGAAGAACAACTGCAACGACACGCCGGATTTCAAATTCACATACGTCCAAAACATAGAAAGGTCGCTATAAAAGCGACCTTTCTATGTTTGGTACCGATAGGCGGACTGATTGGACAGGCATTCTTGCCGCCACCGTGAAGGCAATGCTTCCTATACCCCAGATACAACAAAGCCCCGATTTTCATCTAGGCTTTGTCATTTAAATATGGTGCCGGTAGGTGACTTGACTGGGCTTGCATCCAAGCCGACACGCTGGATTTAAAATTCACAAACGCCCAAAACGACGAAAGGTCGCTATAAAAGCGACCTTTCTATGTTTGGTACCGGTAGGCGGACTGATTGGACAGGCATTCCTGCCGCCACCGCGAAGGCAACGCTTCCTATATCCCAGATACAACAAAGCCCCGACTTTCGTCGAGGCTTTGTCATTTAAATATGGTACCGGTAGGCGGACTTGAACCGCCACGCCCGAAGGCAACGGATTTTGAATCCGTCGTGTATACCAATTTCACCATACCGGCATTATCTTGGGGCATTGCCCTTTCGATGTTTGGCATTATACGTATGCGAACTGATGTGGCAAGTATAAAAACTTGAATTCATGTGTGTTTGCCGATAATTTCGCCACTAAGTCATAAGCTGTGCGTCATGTCTCTTTTCAGGCTAAGCCTTAAACTATATTCTGACGCCTCAATTTTTAAAGAAGTAATAACACATGACATCAACAAACACTCTGCCACCAGCAGGAGTCATGCGCCGATTTGGTGCCTTGTTCTACGACGCTCTGATCGTAATCGCTATTGAAATGTTGGCGGCTGGCGTCATTGTCGCTCTACTGCACGCGCTCATGGCTCTCGGCATTTTTAACCACAGCGGTTATGCCGATGTTAGTGACTTCTTAACCAACCATCCGATTTGGAGCCCTGCATATACCTTTTACTTAGTCGCCGTTTGGGTATATTTCTTCGTGTTCTTCTGGACTAGAGCTGGTCAAACTCTCGGCATGAGAGCTTGGAAGCTGCGCGTTCAAAACAAAGATGGCTCAGCGATCACAGTAACTCAGGCGCTGATTCGTTTAGGTACTTCAGGTTTTGGACTGGCAAACCTATGTGTTCCATTCGATCCTGAAAAACGTGGCTTTCACGATATCTGGGCAAAGACCGAAGTCGTTGTGTTACCACAAGCACGATAATGTGATTTAAGTTAGCTCCAATCAAGATCAAAAAAGGAAGGCGTTATGCCTTCCTTTTTACTATTTACAGTTTCCGCCTCAAGAGCATGATGGCAATTCCAAGGAACACCACGCTCGGGGCTATTGCGCCAAAGGCGGGTGGTATTTGATAAACCAAACTCACTGGGCCAAAGAACTCACTGGATATATAGAAGGTAAAGCCAGCAATAACACCTGACAAAATCCTCGCACCCATGGTCACACTACGCAAAGGACCAAAGATAAACGACAGTGCCATCAACATCATAACCGCGATCGAAATTGGCTGGGTTATCTTTCTCCACAGCGCCAATTCATAGCGTGATGCATCTTGCTCTGACGCCTTCAGATAAGAAACATAATCATACAACCCACTTAACGATAGCTCTTCTGGTTTAACCGTTACTATCGCCAACTTATCTGGAGCTAATGACGTTTCCCAAGAGTAAGTCGGTAAACTTTCTTTAGTAATTTGAAGTTCGTTTTCAAAAGACGTGATCTCTACATCCTTCATCGTCCACACGTTGTCTCCAACGTAATCAACTTCGTCAGAATAAATAGCGGTTTTAAGTGCCTTGTTTTCATCAAAGCGCCACATGTTCATTCCATATAGCTTCTGGTCATCGATTTTGACAATGAAGATGAAGTCATTGGCATCACGAGCCCAGACACCACTTTGCGTCGAAATAATATTACCACCAGCAATCGAGATAGTTCTTAAATCACGAGCCATTTTCTGCGCTTGCGGTGCTCCCCATTGACCAAGCAATGTCACCACGATCATCAGTGGAATAGCTGTTTTAAGTACTGATAGGCCGATATCTAACTTAGAGAAACCAGCTGCCTGCATAACGACAAGCTCAGAACTTGCAGCAAGCATACCAAGCCCTATCAATGCGCCAAGCAATGCAGCCATTGGAAAGAACATTTCGATATCACGAGGGATACTCAATAAAACGAAATACAGCGCTTGTAATAGATCGTATGTACCACGGCCAACTTTTCTTAGCTGTTCTACATATTTGATGATCCCAGAGAGACCAACAAACGTCACCAATACCAGTGACGTCGTTGCGATGATGGTTCTGCCTATATATAAATCGAGAATCTTAAACACGGCTTAAGCCAACCTCTTATTCTTGAATTTTTCTTTCAAACGCCTTACTGGCACGCTATCCATAAAGTTGGCACCAATCGCGACAAATAACAATAACGCATTGATTGGCCACATGCCGATTACCGCAGGAATGCTCCCCTCTTCGATTGAAGACTTGGTTGCACTGATTGCTAAGAAATAGGTGAGATAAATCAGTATTGCTGGGCCGATTTTCGCAAAACGACCTTGTCGAGGGTTTACCGCAGACAGTGGCACGACAAGCATGGTCAACAATGGAATACAAAGTACCAAAGAAATACGCCACTGCAACTCTGCTTTCGCACTATTATTTGAGTTACCAATCAGTTCAAGCGTAGGGATCGCTTCCCAGTCTCGACCTTTCTTCTCAACTTCACGCTGACCAATCAGGCCTTCGTATTCTTCAAAGTGCGTCACCCTGTAGTCGAGGCGAGTCGGAATGCCTTCATGACGAGTACCATCGTACATTACGATCACTTGGCGACCATCACTGAGCTCTTTTACATCACCTGACTTCGAGAACATCACACTTGGCAGTACAGAATCACGCGGACGCATTTGAGCTACGAACACGTTTTCTAACTTATTACCGTCGATATCATCAATAAACACGACAGAAGAGCCATCCGGCGTACCTTCAAACTTACCTTTTGGTAGCAAATCAACGCTGTTCTCTGCAGCTACTTCTTCATACATTTGTTCAACTTTGTCTTGTGACCAAGGAGATAACCAAAATGAGTTAAAGGCTGCAACAGATGCCGTAATTAAAGCGAGGTAAAGCGCAGATTGGATCAGGAATTTATTACCGATACCGGTGGCGTTCATGACCACTATTTCACTTTCAGCGTAAAGGCGGCCAAAAGTAAGCAAAATACCAATATAGATACTGAGTGGAAGCATCAATAGGCCCATCGCTGGCATATTTAAGCCAACAATCGACAATATAAGACTCGCAGGGATATCACCATCAGAGGCATCCGCTAAAACACTGATGAATTTTTGGCTGAGAAACACGAGAAAGAGAACAAAAAAGATCGCAAATTGGCTCTTGATTGTCTCGCGGATCAAATATCTAACAATAATCACGCTCAAATTACCTATACAAAACTTGTTTTTTTGATTGAATCACTATAATTTCCCGTTGAACCTTTTATTTTTTTAAATTTTTAGCTAAGTGTTAGCGTTCTTCTTTAAGGTTAGTTCCATTATAGGATCCAACAAGTAAGAACCCATTATCTAACATTTAGTTCGATTTGTCTTCAGGATGTAGGAGTACGCATGGAGTTCAGTGTAAAAAGTGGCAGCCCAGAGAAACAGCGCAGCGCATGTATCGTTGTCGGTGTATTCGAACCGCGCCGCCTTTCTCCAGTAGCCGAGCAATTAGATAAGATTAGCGATGGCTACATTAGTTCACTGCTTCGTCGCGGTGATCTAGAGGGTAAACCTGGCCAGATGCTACTACTGCATCAAGTACCTGGTGTACTTTCAGAACGTGTTCTACTGGTAGGCTGTGGTAAAGAACGTGAGCTAGGCGAGCGTCAATACAAAGAAATTATCCAAAAAACCATCAGTACACTAAACGAAACAGGTTCTATGGAAGCTGTATGTTTCCTTACAGAACTTCACGTTAAAGGTCGCGACACTTATTGGAAAGTTCGCCAAGCGGTAGAAGCGACTAAAGATGGTCTTTACACATTTGACCAATTCAAGAGCAACAAGCCAGAGACTCGTCGCCCACTACGTAAATTGGTATTCAATGTACCAACACGTCGCGAATTGAGCCTGGGTGAGAAAGCAATCTCTCACGGCCTTGCTATTGCTTCAGGTGTAAAAGCGTCTAAAGATCTAGGCAACATGCCACCAAACATCGCAAACCCTGCTTACCTTGCTTCTCAAGCTCGTCGTTTAGCCGACGATTACGAGACAGTGAAGACTAAGATCATTGGCGAAGAAGAGATGGAAAAACTGGGTATGACATCATACCTAGCAGTTGGCCGTGGCTCTAAAAATGAATCGATGATGTCTATCATGGAATACAAAGGCGCTCCGGATCCAGATGCGAAGCCGATTGTATTAGTAGGTAAAGGTCTGACTTTCGATTCAGGCGGTATCTCACTTAAGCCTGGCGAAGGCATGGATGAGATGAAGTACGATATGTGTGGTGCTGCCTCTGTATTCGGTACAATGAAAGCATTGGCGAAACTTAACCTGCCAATCAACGTTGTTGGTATTCTAGCGGGTTGTGAAAATATGCCTGGTAGCAACGCTTATCGCCCTGGTGACATCCTAACTACGATGTCTGGTCAAACCGTTGAAGTATTAAATACTGATGCAGAAGGTCGTTTGGTTTTATGTGATGCTCTAACTTACGTTGAGCGTTTTGAACCTGATTGTGTTGTCGACGTTGCGACACTAACTGGCGCATGTGTTATTGCTCTAGGTCACCACATCAGTGGCGTTCTATCAAACCACAACCCACTATCTCATGAACTTGTTAATGCTTCAGAGCAAGCAAGCGACCGAGCATGGCGTCTACCAATGGCAGACGAGTACCATGAGCAGCTAAACAGCCCATTCGCTGATATGGCGAACATCGGTGGCCGTCCTGGCGGCACAATCACTGCTGGTTGTTTCCTGTCTAAATTCACTAAGAAGTACCACTGGGCACACATCGACAGTGCTGGTACAGCTTGGAAGTCAGGCGCAGCGAAAGGCTCGACAGGTCGTCCTGTCTCAATGCTAGTCCAATTCTTATTGAACCGCAGCGGCCAAGAGACTGAAGAGCAATCTTCAAAATAATAAAAAGGGCCTACGGGCCCTTTTTTAATAAGCGCTATTTGTTAGACCCTGTTAACCAAGTAACATTGATATCCACGATTTTCAGTTCGAGTATTAAGTATGCAGACTGCTACATTTTACATTGTGCCTTCAGACAGCCCGCAAGCCAGCGAAGATGGTTTTGGTCACTATGTGCTGTTTCTTGCTCAGCACTTTGCAAAACAAGGCGCTAAACTTTATCTCAACTGTAATGACAAAGAGCATGCCGAGCGTATTGCTGAAGTTTTCTGGCAAGTCGAACCCTGTGATTTTATTGCGCACAACTTGGTTGGCGAAGGCCCGAAGTATTCAACCAACATCGAAATTGGCTATCAAGGCGTAAAACATAATTGGAATCGTCAGCTAGTAATTAATCTGGCCGATAATCATACAACCTTTGCGAACGCCTTTGCTCAGGTGATAGACTTCGTCCCTTGCGAAGAAAAAGCTAAGCAACTCGCTCGAGAAAGGTATAAAATTTACCGTCAAGCTAGATATCAGCTACAAACTATCGAGATTCAACATCCATAGTCAAACCTCATAGTTAAAGCTATCTTTGGATTTAGATTCAAGAAGCTTCACTTATGAAGTTTGACCACGATTAACCATTCACAGTATCCGTTTAAGAGCACTATGGAAAAGACATACAACCCAACATCAATCGAACAAGCTCTGTATAAGACTTGGGAAGAGAAAGGCTACTTTAAGCCACACGGTGACACATCAAAAGAAGCTTACAGCATCATGATCCCGCCACCGAACGTCACTGGCAGCCTACACATGGGTCACGCGTTCCAAGATACGATCATGGATACGCTTATCCGTGCTCAACGTATGAAAGGCAAAAACACGCTTTGGCAAGTGGGTACTGACCACGCTGGTATCGCAACTCAAATGGTTGTTGAGCGTAAGATTGCTGCCGAAGAAGGCAAAACAAAACACGACTACGGCCGTGAAGCTTTCATCGACAAGATCTGGGAATGGAAAGGCGAATCAGGTGGCACGATCACTCAACAACTTCGTCGTCTTGGTGCATCTGTAGATTGGGATCGTGAACGATTCACTATGGATGACGGCCTATCGGCTGCGACTCAAGAAGTGTTTGTTCGTCTATACGAAGAAGACCTAATCTACCGTGGTAAACGTCTAGTAAACTGGGATCCTAAACTGCACACTGCAATCTCGGATCTTGAAGTTGAAAACAAAGACAAAAAAGGTTTCATGTGGCACTTCCGCTACCCGCTAGCGAACGGTGTTAAAACGGCAGATGGTAAAGACTACATCGTTGTTGCGACGACTCGTCCTGAAACCATGCTTGGCGATACTGGTGTTGCTGTTAACCCAGAAGATCCTCGTTACAAAGATCTTATCGGCAAAGAAATCCTACTTCCTGTTGTAAACCGTCTTATCCCTATCGTAGGCGATGAGCACGCAGACATGGAAAAAGGCACGGGTTGTGTGAAGATCACTCCAGCTCATGACTTTAACGATTACGAAGTGGGTAAGCGCAACAACCTACCGATGATCAACATCCTAACGTTCAATGCTGATATCCGTGATGCTGCTGAAGTCTTCACGACTAACGGCGAAGAAAGCGATGTTTACTCAACAGGTATCCCTGCTAAGTACCAAGGTATGGAGCGTTTTGCTGCACGTAAAGCTATCGTTGCTGAATTCGATGAGCTTGGTCTTCTTGAAGAGATCAAAGATCACGACCTGACTGTCCCTTACGGCGACCGTGGTGGCGTGGTTATCGAACCAATGCTGACTGACCAATGGTACGTGCGCACAGCACCTCTTGCAGAACCTGCAGTTAAAGCGGTTGAAGATGGTCAAATCCAATTCGTACCTAAGCAGTACGAAAACATGTACTTCGCGTGGATGCGTGACGTGCAAGACTGGTGTATCTCTCGTCAACTTTGGTGGGGCCACCGTATCCCAGCATGGTACGACAACGATGGTAAAGTTTACGTAGGTCGCACTGAAGAAGAAGTTCGTGAAAAGAACAACCTAGCGCCTGTTGTTGTGCTTAAGCAAGACGACGACGTACTGGATACTTGGTTCTCTTCTGCACTTTGGACGTTCGGCACACAAGGCTGGCCTGAAGATACTGAAGCACTGAAAACATTCCACCCATCTGAAGTACTAGTATCTGGTTTTGATATTATCTTCTTCTGGGTTGCTCGTATGATCATGATGACCATGCACTTCGTGAAAGACGAAGATGGCAAGGCTCAAGTACCTTTCAAAACGGTTTACATGACAGGTCTTATCCGTGATGAAAACGGCGACAAGATGTCTAAGTCGAAAGGTAACGTACTTGACCCAATCGACATGATTGACGGCATCGGCCTTGAAGAGCTAGTAGAGAAGCGTTGTGGCAACATGATGCAACCTAAACTGGCTGCTAAGATCGAAAAAGCGACACGTAAGACTTTCGAAAACGGTATCGAACCATACGGTACTGATGCGCTACGTTTCACTCTTGCTGCTATGGCTTCAACTGGCCGTGACATCAACTGGGATATGAAGCGTCTTGAAGGTTACCGTAACTTCTGTAACAAGCTATGGAACGCAAGCCGTTACGTACTAATGAACACAGAAGAGCACGACTGTGGCATGTCACTGTCTGTAGAAGACCGTGCAAACATGGAATTCTCTCTAGCAGACAAGTGGATTGAGTCTCAGTTTGAAGTTGCTGCGAAAGAGTTTAACGCTCACCTAGACAACTACCGTCTAGACATGGCAGCAAACACGCTTTACGAATTCATCTGGAACCAATTCTGTGACTGGTACTTAGAGCTAACTAAACCTGTTCTTTGGAAAGGTACTGAAGCTCAACAACAAGCGACTCGTTACACGCTTATCACGGTTCTTGAGAAGACTCTGCGTCTTGCTCACCCTGTTCTTCCTTACATCACTGAATCTATCTGGCAGAGCGTTAAGCCGCTAGTAGACGGCGTTGAAGGCGAGACAATCATGACTCAAGCGCTTCCTCAGTTTAATGAAGCTAACTTCAATGCTGAGATCGTTGACGACATCGAATGGGTTAAGACTTTCATCACTGCTATCCGTAACCTACGTGCGGAATACGACATTGCACCAAGCCAAGGCTTAGAAGTAATGATCAAGGTTGCTGATGAGAAAGATGCCGCTCGTATCGAAGCGAACAAGATCGTTCTTACTTCTCTAGCTAAGCTAGACGATATTAAAGTTCTAGCTGATGGTGAAGAGACTCCTGCTTGTGCAACTAAACTGGTTGGCAAATCTGAGTTGATGATCCCAATGGCGGGTCTTATCGACAAAGATGCAGAGCTTGCTCGTCTAGATAAAGAAGTCGCTAAGACTCACGGCGAGATTAAACGTATCGAAGGTAAGCTAGGTAACGAAGGTTTCGTTGCTAAAGCACCAGAAGCAGTTATCGCGAAAGAGCGTGAAAAGCTTGAAGGCTACAAGGAAACTCTTGTTAAGCTTGAAGAGCAAAAAGCGACAATCGCTGCGCTTTAAAACCGAGTGAACGAGAAGGCTTCAAACTTCTCGGTCTAAATAGAAAGGTTGGTCTTGGTGACCAGCCTTTTTTTATGTCCCTGATTCCAATATTCCAATGCTTCTCACTCTAGCCGCACTGATTGATAGGTTTCATCTATCAAATTAATCTCTACTTCCCATTATACTTAATGATAATAATTCTCAATAATAGACCTATCAAAACAACACAACGACTGAGTAATTATCATGAAAAAGACACTAACCTTTGCTGCATTACATTTTACTATCGCATTTAGTGTCGCTTATGTACTAACAGGCGACATCTTAATTGGTAGCTTAATCGCTATGATTGAGCCCTCTGTGAATACTGTTGCCTTCTATTTTCATGAAAAGGCGTGGGCTCAAGTTCCAGCTCTTAAAGCTCGCCAGTGGATGACCAAATTAAAAACAGCAAGCTTTGCTACCATCCACTTTAGTGTTGCCTTTACCGTTGTCTACTTGTTGACTGGAGATGCTTTCATAGGCGGCGTGATGGCTTTGCTAGAGCCAACTTTAAATACCGTTGCTTACTACTTCCACGAGAAAGTCTGGTTACGTAAATCAGGCGACCAAATGGCACAACAACAATTCTGTTTGCACCAACATGCTTAGTCACCATATATTGGGTCACATATTTAGTGACCCTTTCATAGGCAGATCATGGAACAAATTGCTGAGTTCACCCTTAGACCCATTACACCGCAAGACAACCCAAGCATCGCACAAATCATTCGCCAAGTTTCGGCTGAGCATGGGCTCACAGAAGATAAAGGCTATGGCGTGGCCGATCCAACACTCGACGATATGTACTCTGTCTATAGCCAAGCGAATGCAATGTACTGGGTTATCGAACACAACGGAAAGATCGTCGGAGGCGGTGGCTTTGCCCCTCTAGCAGGTAAACCCAATGTGTGTGAGCTACAAAAGATGTACTTCTTACCGCAAACTCGAGAGCATGGCCTAGCCAAGCGAATTGTCGCTTTGAGCTTAAAGCAAGCCAAGCAATTTGGGTATCAACACATGTATTTAGAAACGACGGAGTGCTTGGGTGCTGCGGTCAAACTCTATGAGAAGCTTGGGTTTGAGCATCTTGAGTCAGCTTGGGGAGAAACAGGCCACGACGCTTGTGAGGTTGTCATGGCCAAATCGTTATAAGCAGAATGCGCCGCTATAGCGAAAGAAGGTAGCACTAAAAGATTATGAATTAGCGTAAAAAGTTACTGACGCAAGAAGTTGGGTTCAAGGCAACAAAAGAACTCTCTTCTTGCCCATCAAGTACCACTTCTAATGGGTATAGATACTTGGGGTTAGGATTCTCAATATCAAAAATGATAGGAGCTTCGACCTGGAACACGACGCCAGTATGTTCAGCGCGTACATCAATCGGCATCACGAGAGTCATACCATTAAACTTGATGGATGCCGATACTAACCCCGCCTTTAGCGTTTGATAGATAACATCCACTTTAAACTCACAGCCACCACCGTGGTGCCAGATCTGCTCTGTGACAACTTGCTCTAGCTTGACGTTTCGAACGAACTGCAGGTATGGCGCTTGCCAAATCCCGATGCGTGAATCAGATTTAGCGATAGCCTGTGAAGATACAGAGTCATCCATGTCTTCTTCAAGCAATAGGCTCTCCTCTTCTTCAAGGAAAAGGATCTCGAAACGGTTTCGGCCGGACTGCATATAAGGACGGATATCTTTACGGTATTCAGCTTGGCTACCATCACAATCAAAAACAGCCACACCATTAAGTCGAACTTCAGCAAAATAATCGACTCCAGCCATCACTAACTCAACAAATGGACACGCTAACATAGCGTCATCCACTTCGATGTCGTGCATCAGGTGCCACTCTTGCTCTGCAATTTGACTTTCACTCAAGCTATCAGGGAGCTTTGAGCTTAACGGAGCCGGAAAGGTGATGTCATCTTGTGGGATAGAGAGATCCGTCAGTGGCGAAATTTGCCAAAGACCATCGAGAAGCAACCGCATATCATTCCTTGAGCTAGATCAATTTTGACCGCATTATAATGAATGAATGCATATAAAGACATTTATTTTTCTGAGGGTAAAAAAATGCCAGCTCGAGGCTGGCATTTTTTAAAATTGGGAAAGAATTACTCTTCGCCTTCATCATCTTCGTCTGGGTAGATAGCATCTTCACCTTCGTAGTAAGTGCCCCAACCGTCGTAGATAATGTCAAACTTCTCTGCAAGGTTTACAAGCTTCTCAACTTGCTCATCAATCGCTTCTGCATTCAGAGTACATTGCATCGTTGCATCACAACAAAGTAGCTTATTGCCATCTTCGTCTTCTGTCTCTTCAGCTTCAAGCACTTCAAAGCCCATTTTGAATGCTTCAACAACCGCTTTCTCAAGCACATCGAAATCTTCAGCAAATAGGTGATGCTCGATATCGTATAGAGCTTCAGGATCGCTACCATCTTCAATTAATGCTGTAATGATGTCGCGAGTCTCTTCCTTTTGAAATTCAATTAATTCCGCTACTGATAGATATTCATCTTCGTGAGACATGTGTCTGCTCCAGAGTGTTGACTATGAAAAGATCAAATTTGATTGCCACGAAATATGGCACGGATCGTCCAGAAAAGCCACCCAGATCAGGCCTAGAAAGGTAAGTTTATCGCGAGATCGCAGCGCCAATATCAATTCAAAAGTGAAATCAAAATCACAGAAACAAATTTTCAACATTTTATTAACTGCGCCGTATTTTAGCATTTCGTTTTTGTGGCCACTTTAGGGCTTATTGAATAAAACTTGCGTGATTAGTCACGTTAGGTGCATACGCTAAACCGCTTTTGGGGTGCATAAATCCTCAGCTTGTTATCAAAAAGTGCATAATAGTGAATAAAAAATCACGATTAATAAGCAAAATTCAATTCTAACAAGCCACGAATTGAGCATAGATCCTCAAAAACGTTGTTCCGTTCGATAGCCAGTTAGTTGGAATTTAATCTGTATAAACTTAAAAATCACAGGTTTTATGACCAATTATTACCCAAATACCTTGTATTAACTCAATCTACAAAACTTGCATATTACGGACAAGCTTGTCATAAATAGACGCTGGATTAATAGTAAGGATGCAAAATGAGTAAGCTGTACGTTGGCTCCGAAGTCGGTCAATTGAGACGAGTTCTCCTAAATAGACCTGAAAGAGCACTCACCCACCTCACCCCTTCAAACTGTCATGATCTTCTATTTGATGATGTACTTGCCGTTGAAGCCGCTGGTGAAGAACATGATGCCTTTGCAGAAACGCTGCGCAGCCAAGACGTAGAAGTACTACTGCTGCATGACCTGCTAGTAGAAACGCTTGCCGTATCTCAGGCTCGTGAGTGGTTGCTGAATACTCAAATCTCAGATTTCCGTTATGGGCCGACTTTCGCCCGTGACTTAAGAAACTACCTTGCTCAAATGGATAATGAGCATCTAGCAACGATCTTACTCGGTGGCTTGGCCTACTCTGAGCTTCCTATCAAATCATCATCGATGCTGCCTAAAATGCATCGACCACTCGATTTCGTTATCGAGCCACTGCCTAACCACCTATTTACGCGAGATACTTCTTGCTGGGTTTACGGTGGTGTATCGCTTAACCCAATGATGAAGCCTGCACGTCAACGTGAAACGAACCACCTGCGTGCTATCTACCGCTGGCACCCAGTGTTCGCAGGCCAAGATTTCATTAAGTACTTTGGTGACGAAGACCTTCACTACGACAACGCTAACATTGAAGGCGGTGACGTACTGGTTATCGGTAAAGGTGCGGTACTGGTTGGTATTTCAGAGCGTACGAAACCACAAGGTGTCGAAAACCTAGCGGCTAGCCTATTTAGATCAGGCCAAGCGAGCGAAGTGATTGCGATCGATCTACCAAAACACCGCTCTTGTATGCACCTTGATACGGTGATGACACACATGGATATCGACACGTTCTCTGTCTATCCAGAGATCGTTCGTAAAGACCTCGACACTTGGCGCTTAACGCCAAAAGAAAACGGCGAAATGCGTGTCGAGAAAGCTGAAAACTACCTGTCAGCGATTGAAGGCGCACTAGGCCTTGATCAACTGAAGATCATCACTACCGGCGGTGATAACTACGAAGCTGAGCGTGAACAGTGGAATGACGCTAACAACGTACTGACAGTGAAACCTGGTACCGTGATTGGTTATGAGCGTAATGTTTACACCAATGAGAAATACGACAAAGCGGGTATCGAAGTTCTAACGATTCCTGGCAACGAGCTAGGCCGTGGTCGTGGCGGCGCGCGCTGTATGAGTTGCCCTATCGAAAGAGACGGTATCTAAGTCAAAGAGCTCAGTCAAACAGACTCAATAGTCTTATCTAGGCCAGTATTCATTTACTGGCCTTTTTTATCAAATTAATAAAATAAATATTCACAAATATAGCATTTTTATGTTTAACTAAGTTCTTCATTGATTCTATATACGCAAGGAGCGAGAGATGGCCTTTAATCTTCGCAATCGTAACTTTCTAAAACTTCTCGACTTTACTCCTAAAGAGATTCAGTTTTTACTCGACCTGTCTGCTGACCTAAAAAAAGCTAAGTATGCAGGCACTGAGCAGAAGAAACTCAACGGCAAAAACATTGCTTTGATCTTCGAGAAAGCATCAACTCGAACACGATGTGCGTTTGAAGTGGCCGCCTTTGATCAAGGTGCTCAAGTCTCTTACCTTGGCCCTTCTGGTTCTCAGATTGGTCAAAAAGAATCAATGAAAGATACGGCGCGTGTATTGGGACGCATGTACGATGGCATTGAATATCGTGGCTTTGGCCAAAGTATCGTTGAAGACTTAGGCGCTTATGCGGGCGTGCCGGTTTGGAATGGCTTAACCGATGAGTTCCACCCTACTCAGATCTTGGCTGATTTCCTCACTATGCTTGAGCATGGCCGCGGGAAGCATCTACACCAAATCAGCTTTGCTTATCTAGGCGATGCACGCAATAACATGGGTAACTCTCTGTTAGTCGGAGCCGCGAAGATGGGCATGGATATTCGCCTTGTCGCGCCAAAAGCCTTTTGGCCAGAAGAGCAGCTTGTTGAAGAGTGCCAAACCATTGCGCAAAACACTGGCGCAAAAATCACGTTAACTGAAGACGTTGCTGAAGGCGTGAAAGGTTGTGATTACCTATACACCGATGTTTGGGTTTCGATGGGCGAAGCCCCTGAAGCTTGGGACGAACGTGTGGCGGTAATGAAACCATACCAAGTGAATATGGATGTCATTAAGCTAACTGGTAACCCTCAAGTGAAGTTCATGCACTGCCTACCCGCTTTCCACAACAATGAAACTGTGATTGGTCAGCAAGTCTCTGACAAGTATGGAATGAACGGCTTGGAAGTGACTGACGAAGTGTTTGAATCTGACTACTCGATTGTATTTGATGAAGCTGAAAATCGCATGCACACCATCAAGGCGGTGATGGTCGCGACGCTTGGTCAATAGACAATAATGAAAGTAAACAAAAGCTTGATGTAATCGCTTGCGCTCACAAATTGAAAGCGTATAATTCTCGGCAATTTGTCTGAGAGTAGTGAAAATGACGCCAACCAATATTGTGATAACACATAGTAATATTGTGAAAACACCAAATATTGCTCGTAAGCTAAGATGCTTACCAGGCCGTCTATTCTGCTTTTCAGCACTTTTTTAAAGCCTCCCATTATGGGGGGCTTTTTTATGGCCAATACATTATTGTGGGGAAGAAGATCATGGCGAATTCGCTCTATCAAAAGCACATCATCTCAATTCCAGAGCTTTCTCGTGAAGAGCTAGAATTAATTGTTCAAACGGCAGGTCAGCTAAAGGCTGAGCCAAACCCAGAACTCATCAAGAACAAAGTTGTTGCCAGCTGCTTCTTCGAACCTTCTACGCGAACTCGTCTCTCTTTTGAAACTGCGATTCAACGCATCGGTGGCGATGTGATTGGTTTCGACAGTGGTGGTAACACTTCTTTGGCAAAGAAAGGCGAAACGCTAGCGGACTCGGTACAGGTTATCTCTTCATACGTTGACGCTTACGTGATGCGTCACCCTCAAGAAGGCGCAGCGCGTCTGGCTTCTGAGTTCTCAAACGGTGTTCCTGTTATTAACGCAGGTGACGGCGCAAACCAACACCCAACACAAACGTTATTAGACCTATTCTCTATAGCTGAGACACAAGGCCGCCTCGACAACCTAAACGTTGCATTCGTTGGTGACCTTAAGTACGGCCGTACGGTTCACTCGTTGACTCAAGCACTAGCGAAGTTCGACAACATCTGTTTCTACTTCGTGGCTCCAGAAGCTCTAGCGATGCCAGACTACATTTGCGAAGAGCTTGATGAAGCGGGCATCAAGTACCAACTATTGACGGACATGGAAGATGTGATTCCTGAGCTCGATGTCTTGTACATGACTCGAGTTCAAAAAGAGCGCTTCGATGAGTCAGAATACGCGCACATAAAATCCGCATACATCCTGACCGCTTCGATGCTGGAAAATGCACGCGATAACCTGAAGGTTCTGCACCCTCTTCCTCGCGTTGATGAAATTACTGTCGATGTCGATAAAACACCTTACGCTTACTACTTCCAGCAAGCAGAGAATGGTGTTTACGCCCGTGAAGCATTGCTAGCCCTTGTTCTTAACGAAACGCTGTAGAGGAGAGATATAATGTCTAAAGAGACTCAATTAAAAGTTGAAGCAATCAGAAACGGTACTGTTATCGACCATATCCCAGCCAATATCGGGATCAAGGTTCTAAAACTGTTCGACATGCACAATTCTCATCAGCGCGTGACGATTGGCCTGAATCTACCGTCTTCTGCACTGGGCGGAAAAGACCTGCTCAAGATTGAGAATGTGTTTATCACAGAAGAACAGGCGAGCAAGCTGGCACTTTATGCGCCTCATGCAACAGTGAACCAAATAGAAGATTACGAAGTAGTTAAGAAGCTACCACTAGAACTTCCTGAGCAAATCAACGATGTGTTCGAGTGTCCAAATACTAACTGTATTACTCACAATGAACCGGTTGAAAGCAGCTTTAAGATCTTTGAAAAGAAAGAAGATATTCGATTGAAGTGTAAGTATTGCGAAAAAGTCTTCTCTCGCGAGATCGTGACAGAAAGATAACGTCATACTGCAAAGAAGACCGAATGTAAAAACTATCAAATACCTCGCCTGTGCGGGGTATTTTGCGCTTTACCTATCCAAAGTTTGAAGGCACACTGAAAATTGATTTTTATCTAATAACTGATGGAATAAACCAATGACTAAAGTACTTCACACAGAATCTGCTCCAGCTGCAATCGGCCCATACGTACAAGGCGTTGACCTTGGCAACATGGTACTGACTTCTGGTCAAATCCCAGTAAATCCAGCAACTGGTGAAGTATCTGCTGATATCGCAGAGCAAGCTCGCCAATCTCTAGACAACGTTCAAGCGGTTGTTGAAGCTTCAGGCCTGACTGTAAAAGACATCGTAAAACTAACGGTATTCGTTAAAGACCTAAACGACTTCGGCACAGTAAACGAAGTTTACGGTAAATTCTTCGATGAGCACGGCGTTGCAAACTACCCTGCACGTTCATGTGTTGAAGTAGCTCGTCTGCCAAAAGATGTAGGTATCGAGATCGAAGCGATTGCGGTTCGCAAATAGGTTTTAATCTTTAGATTAAACACCTTCTAATAAACGACTTAGCGTAATACTGGGTGTTTATTAGATACAAAAAAAGGTTGCCCAGTTGGCAACCTTTTTTATTGTTCATCGTTTCGCTTAGATAATTACTTTTTATTAAGCTCAACCACTTCTTTGTCTAACTCTTCAAGTTTCGCAGCCATCTGCTCACGAGCTAGGTTAGCCAGTTCACGAACATTAGACTTGTCGTAGCCTTCAGTGCTGATTGGTGGCAGCATTTCAACAATCACGTGACCATTGTTCCAACGGTTTAGCTTCACGCCACCGGTTGAGCTACACACGATAGGGACGATAGGCAAGCCAGCACCAATCGCAGCATGGAATGCACCTGTTTTGAATGGCAGCAGACCACGGCCACGAGAACGAGTGCCTTCAGGGAACATCCAAACTGAAACATCGCTCTCTTTTAGACTCGTCACGACCTGATCAATCGTACCTACCGCTTTGCTACGGTTAGCACGGTCAATTAGGATGTTACCCGTCAACCAGTAAAGCTGACCAAATAGAGGCATCCACACTAGGCTTTTCTTACCAACAGTTACCACTTTTGGCGTTACCGCTGATGAAATCGTGAATAGATCCCAGCTGTTTTGGTGGTTCGCCACATAAACATGTTGGCCGCGAGAGTAGGCATCTTCTGGGATGCGAAGCTCTAACTTCATGCCGAAGATCTTCGACATGCGACCGAAATAACGGCCAAAGGTAAATACGTGTTTCGGGTTGCGTGGACTTAATAGGCAGTAACCACAACCAAATACAAACATAAGAATCGCAAATATCGCCACTGCGAAAATACGTAATATTGCTATCATTTTGTTCCTCACCGACCGCCAAGTTGATTCATCTATTCGCGCAAAAATGAGCAATAGATTTACTCGCGGTAAATACAACTATAAAAAAGCCGAAACCAAGGTTCCGACTTTTATGTTTTCATCTTACTGATTCATGAATCCACTAACCTAGGTTAGTTCGACTCACTAAATCGTGTAATGTTTGCGCCTAAGGCTGACAATTTATCTTCAATCTTATCGTAGCCACGATCGATGTGATAAATACGGTCAACGATGGTTTCACCTTGAGCAATACAGCCAGCAATAACAAGGCTCGCAGATGCGCGAAGGTCCGTTGCCATTACTTGAGCGCCGCTCAGTTTTTCCGTTTCACCACAGATAGCCGTGTTACCTTCGATTTCCGCTTTTGCACCCATTCGCTGTAACTCAGGAATGTGCATAAAACGGTTTTCAAAGATAGTCTCAGTGATAACACCACTGCCCTTCGCCATCATGTTAAGCAGAGTAAACTGTGCTTGCATGTCGGTTGGGAAACCAGGGTGAGGTGCCGTTACGATTTTCACCGCTTTCAGTTCACGACCCGTCATATCAAGACTGATCCAGTCTTCGCCCGTTTCAACCTTCGCACCCGCTTCTTCAAGCTTCGCTAAGGCAGCTTCAAGAAGATGAGCGTTGGTGTTGCGACAAACCACTTTACCGCCAGAAACAGCAGCAGCAACCAGGAAAGTACCTGTTTCAATACGGTCAGCAACCACAGAGTGTTGGCCACCACCAAGACGTTCAACGCCTTCGATAGTAATCGTATCTGTACCTGCGCCAGAAATTTTAGCACCCAGTTTGTTTAGGAAGTCAGCCGTATCAACAATCTCAGGCTCACGCGCTGAGTTATCGAGTACTGTTGTTCCTTCCGCTAGCGTTGCTGCACACATGATAGTAATGGTGGCACCCACACTTACTTTATCCATCACGATGTGCGCGCCTTTCAGACGGCCATCAACACTTGCTTTCACATAACCATCTTCCAACTTAATGGTCGCACCTAGTTGCTCTAGGCCGTGGATATGCAGATCAACAGGTCGAGCACCAATTGCACAACCGCCTGGAAGTGACACTTGGCCTTCACCAAAACGAGCGACTAGAGGACCTAAAGCCCAGATAGAAGCACGCATTGTTTTCACTAAATCGTAAGGCGCACAAAATTCATTAATTTCGCTGCCATCAACATGAACACTACCATTACGCGATACTTTTGCGCCTAAACGCTTAAGCAGTTCCATCGTAGTATCGATGTCACGTAGGTGAGGAACGTTACTTACTTCCACTGGCTCTTCAGCAAGAATTGAAGCAAATAAGATAGGTAGCGCTGCATTTTTTGCGCCTGAGATCGTCACTTCACCGCTTAGCGGCTTATCCGATCCAATAACTCGAAACTTTTCCATCATAAACCTTAAAGTGACATCAGTTTCTTATCACGTTCCCACTCTTCCGGCGTGAAAGCCTTAATAGAAAGAGCATGGATGTCATTGCGTTGAATGTATTCCATTAGTGGGCCGTAGATTAGTTGCTGCTTCTTAACTCGATTCATGCCGTCAAAACATGGATCAACCGCAACAACTTCGTAATGACTGCCTTCCCCTTTCACGAAAATTTCCTGAAGGTTCAGTGCTTCTGCTAATAATTCTTGTACTTTTGTGCTGTCCACAAATAGCTCCTGCCTAATTTTTTATGTGTTCTGCCATCATTGGCTGGATATTGCTCAATTGGAACAACGTTCGTAATTGTTCTGGCACGAAACTGAGCATTATATGACAGTTTTGATTTTTTGCATGCTCTAATAAGTGAATTAGCATCACCATTCCTGCTGAATCGACTCGATTTATATGGCTAAGGTCAATTTCAACGCTCGATTCCGTCGTTTGCCACTTTTCCAATATACGCCAGATTGCAGGGACACTGTCTCGGTCTAAATCACCGAACAGTTGATACTCTTTAGAGCTTAGTGCTTGCCATTGAGAATGGCTCATTATTTGTTACTCTCAAAACGAATCGGTTGTGCGGCTAATTTCTCTAGTTCGTCTGCAACTTGTAAGATGCCTTCTTGACGAATCTTAGTATTCCACTCCGATTGCTTGCTCGACAACAAGCTAATACCTTCGGCAACCATATCAAATGCTTTCCACTCGCCAGATTTCTTGTCTTTGCGAAGCTTAAATTCAAGCTTAATGTTTGGTCGCGGCGTATCGATGATGTCGACCTTGATACTGGTAATGCGGCTATCCGCTTTGATTTTTGGTTCTGGACCAAATTCAATCGTCTGATCTGTGTATTGAGTCAGCACTTGGGCATAAGAAGAAACAAGGTATTTACGGAATGAATCGATAAACACGCCCACGTCTTTTCTATCCGCGCCTTTCAAGTTTGGTCCAAGTAACTTAAGAGCTGCATATTGTGCATTCACATAAGGCATCAACTCTTCTTCCACGATGACCTTCAATAACTCTGGATCTTGGTGGATGTTGTCTTGTTCACTCTTCAAACGCTCAAATGCCACTTCGGCAACTTGAGTCATCATCTGGTAAGGCTGAGTACGGTCAATCGATTCTGCAGCAAAGGCTTGGGTAGAAATAAGCAACGCCATTGCCGCCATAAACATTGATTTCAAGTAACCAATAGCTTTTAAATAACTAATAGTTTTCAACATTATCTTATTCCTTAGCTTCGCTGTCATTAGAACCACCAACGCTATACAGCACTTGGCCAATCAAATCTTCTAGTACCAATGCTGACTTAGTGTCTTCAATTGAATCACCATCGACCAACATCTCTTCATCATCAAAAATGAAGCCTGGAACCAGACTAATGTACTGCTCACCAATTAAGCCAGATGTTAAAATTTGAGCACTAGAGGTATCTGGAAATTGTGAGTACTTCCCGTCAATAGACAGTTCAACGACAGGAAGGTAGCTCTCGGTATCAAGCTCAATGCTTTTAACTCGTCCAACAACGACGCCACCCACTTTCACTGGAGAACGAACTTTTAGGCTGCCAATGTTGTCAAAGGTCGCTTTTAGATTGTAAGTATGGTTCGAACCTATGCCTTTTACGTCAGCGACTTGAAAGATCATGATTAAGATTGCGCAAATTCCGGCAATAACAAAGGTGCCGACCCATAATTCTAATTTTCGAGTTTGTTGCATGATTAATTCCCAAACATCAATGCGGTAAGAACAAAATCTAGCCCTAGTACCGCTAGAGAAGAGTGCACTACAGTGCGTGTGGTTGCCTGACTGATACCTTCTGAAGTCGGTACTGCGTCATAACCATTGAAAAGTGCGATCCAAGTTACGGTGATAGCGAAGACCATACATTTGATCATGCTGTTACCAATATCTCGGCCAAGTTCTACTGAAGACTGCATCGCAGACCAGAAACTGCCGTGATCAATGCCTTTCCAATCAACACCAACCAGTTGACCGCCCCAAATACCTACCGCCATAAAAATCATAGCAAGCAATGGCATTGAGATAAGCCCGGCCCAAAGACGTGGTGCAATAATGCGTTTAAGAGGGTCAACGGCCATCATCTCAAGGCTTGAGATCTGCTCTGTTGCCTTCATTAACCCAATCTCTGCCGTGAGTGCTGAACCGGCTCGACCTGCAAATAATAACGCAGTCACCACAGGCCCCAACTCACGCAACAGTGAAAGCGCGACCATTTGACCAAGGTTTCCCTCAGCGCCGTAGTCAATTAACACGACATAGCCCTGCAGGCTGAGCACCATGCCGATAAACAGACCCGAAACTAAAATAATAGCCAATGACTGAACGCCAACGCTATAAAGTTGTTTTACTAATAAGGGGAAGTTTTTTAGTCGCGGGATGCCAAACAAAGCCCCAAATAACATCAAGCTTGCTCGACCAAATGACTCACAGCTCGCAAGTGTACGCTTACCGACACCCGCAATAGTTTTAACAATCATATTAAAACAAATCCTTTTCTAAGCTCTTCGCAGGGAATCTAAATGGTACTGGACCATCGGCTTCGCCTTGCAAAAATTGCTGCACTCTCGGATCGCTATTGTTGTACAACTCATCAGGTGTTCCAGCGGCAATAATCTTGCTATCTGCCATGAGGTAAACCCAATCAGCAATACTCATCACCTCTGGCACATCGTGAGAAACAACAATCGAGGTTAAGCCCAAGGCTTGATTGAGATTTCGTATCAATTCAACCAATACGCCCATGGTGATGGGATCTTGGCCAACAAACGGCTCATCGTACATGATAAGTTCTGGATCCAGTGCGATTGCGCGCGCCAGTGCGGCACGCCTAGCCATTCCGCCAGACAACTCACTCGGCATCAATTGCGCAGCACCACGTAATCCTACCGCTTCAAGCTTAAGTAATACGATGGTACGAATGAATTTTTCATTAAGTTCAGTGTGCTCTCGCAGCGGAAACGCCACATTATCAAAGACATTGAGATCCGTAAAAAGCGCACCCGATTGGAATAGCATGCTCATTTTCTTACGTGCTTGATATAGCTTTCGACGTGATAATGCAGGGATATTGTCACCATCAAACCAAACTTCGCCTTCATCTGGCGGCAGTTGCCCACCGATCAAACGCAGTAAAGTCGTTTTGCCGATCCCAGACGGCCCCATGATGGCGGTTATCTTGCCTTGAGGCACCTCTAAACTGATGTCATCAAAGATAACGCGGTCACCGCGTGAGAAGCTGAGGTTCTTAACTTTCACAAGCTCAGTGTTCAACATATTTTTGTTGTTTCCTTGCTTTAAAAAACGCCAATTATGGCTGCAATAATAATGAGTCTACTTTAGAATTAAAAGCACTGTTCAATTAATTCATATTAAACAGGAATCTATGCAGGGATTTGAAAGCATTAGGAAATTATCTATTGATCTCTCTTTCTTGCCTGCTAACTGGTAATTAATTTGCCGAGTGACTTCCCTTTTATCTAGCAACAGGTCAAAATTAGCGGTTAATTCTCCGTTTTTATTAATTTTTTAGGAATCATCATGCTTGAAGCGATTGCGTTTCTTATTATCGGTCTAGGTTTTTTGGTGTGGAGTGCAGATAAGCTGGTTTACGGTGCCGCTGCTCTTGCTCGCAACTTCGGTATTTCACCACTAGTTATCGGTATGACGATCTTAGCAATGGGGTCTTCGGCTCCTGAAATGATGGTTTCTGCGACAGCAGCCCTTGATGGCAAAACAGATACAGCTGTAGGCAACGTACTGGGCTCTAACATCGCCAACATCGCGCTGATTTTAGGTATTACAGCCCTTATCAAGCCGTTATCGATTAGCTCAGGCGTGATTCGTCGTGAACTACCATTAATGATCGGTGTCACTCTGCTAGCGGGCGCCCTATTGTGGGATAACCATTTAGGCTTCTATGAAGGCGTGTTGTTGTTTGTTCTTTTTGCCGCGTTTTTGTTTGCTATGTTGCAAATCAGCCGCAGCGAGAAAAAGAACGGCGATGCTTTCCTTGATGAGCAAGAATCAGAGATCCCTGAAGGCGTAAGTAACCCTAAGGCTGCAATGTGGGTAGTGATTGGTCTAATCGTCCTACCTTTAGCTGCTGATATGCTGGTAGATAACGCTGTGATCATCGCGAAGTTCTTCGGCATGAGCGACCTTGTCATTGGTTTAACCATCATTGCTGTTGGTACTAGCCTTCCTGAACTTGCAGCATCACTAGCCGGCGTTATGAAGGGTGAAGATGATATGGCTGTAGGTAATATCATTGGTTCAAACGTATTCAACATCCTTGCTGTTATGGGTATCCCGGGCATCCTAAACCCTTCGATCTTGAGCGAGTTCGCTATGGGTCGTGACTTCTGGGTAATGCTAGGCGTATCGCTACTACTTGTTGTGATGGCACTAGGAAAATCTCGTAGTGTGAATCGTATTGAAGGCGGCGTGTTAATTGTGACGTTCGTGGCCTACCAAAGTTACCTATTAATGAACATGTCGGCTTAATTGTTGATTTAACTTCCCGTACTTGGAGTATTTGATGTCTCAGCCATTTGATTACCGCAGCGTTGCAAAACAAGTTTTGGAAACCGAAGTTGCAGGTCTCACTCAATTAGACCAATATTTTAATGATGATTTTTGTAAAGCTTGCGACCTTATCCTGAACAACAAAGGCAAAGTCGTTGTGATGGGCATGGGTAAATCAGGCCACATTGGCAACAAAATCGCAGCAACATTGGCAAGTACCGGGACATCGGCTTTCTTTGTTCACCCAGGCGAAGCGGCGCATGGCGACTTAGGCATGATCGAACCTGGTGATATTGTGATTGCAATATCCAACTCCGGCGAATCGGGAGAAATCCTCAGCCTATTTCCTGTGTTAAAGCGTCTGAGCATCAAGATCATCAGCATGACAGGCAAGCCAGCATCAAACATGGCAACCCTGTCTGATATCCATTTACAAATTTCAGTACCGGAAGAAGCTTGTCCGCTGGGCTTAGCACCAACAACAAGCACCACGGCGACTTTGGTCATGGGTGATGCATTAGCCGTTGCACTTTTGCAGGCTCGAGGCTTCACCGCTCAAGACTTTGCCCTGTCTCATCCTGGCGGCGCTTTAGGTCGTCAGCTGCTGTTGAAGCTCGACGACATCATGCACACAGGCGATTCACTTCCTGTTGTAGCACCCGACGCACTAGTAAGAGACGCTCTACTAGAGATATCTCAGAAAGGCTTAGGCATGACAGCAATCGTTGGTGAAGATGGCCAAATGGCCGGTATTTTTACCGATGGTGATTTACGCCGTATCTTAGACAAACGCGTTGATATCCATAACACGCAGATCGGTGATGTGATGACGCTAAACCCGACGGTAGCCGAGCCAAACATGCTCGCGGTTGAGGGCTTAAACTTGATGCAAGCGAAGAGCATCAATGGCCTGATGTTATGCCAAGAAGGTAAATTAGTAGGAGCGTTAAACATGCATGACTTACTGAAAGCAGGAGTAATGTAATGACACAGACAGTCGAAACTCTATACGGCACTGTTAATTCAGATGTATTTGCGATTGCAAAAGAGATCAAACTGCTGATTTGCGATGTCGATGGTGTCTTCTCTGATGGTCGCATCTACATGGGCAACAACGGTGAAGAGCTGAAAACCTTCCACACTCGTGACGGTTACGGTATCAAATCACTGATGAACGCAGGCATTGAAATCGCGATCATCACGGGTCGCAAATCTCAAATTGTTGAGAATCGTATGACCGCTCTAGGCATTAAGCTGATTTATCAAGGTCAAGACGATAAAGTTAAGGCATACCAAGATATTTGCGATAAGCTTTCTGTAAACCCTGAAAATACAGGTTACATCGGAGACGATCTGATTGACTGGCCTGTAATGGAAAAAGTTGGCTTGAAGGTCTGTGTGGCAGATGGGCACCCGCTACTTGCAAAGCGTGCAAACTACGTGACAACCATTAACGGTGGTCATGGCGCGGTACGTGAAGTCTGTGACCTTATTTTACAAGCAAGAAATGAACTCGACGTGCATAAAGGTTTAAGCATATGAGTTTTACTCGTATTATCTATTTAATACTCATATTTATTGCCTCTTGGTCGACCTATTACTTGTACGACAAAGAGCAAACATCAACGATACAAGTGGCTCCAAATTTGGAGCTGCCCGCGTTTAGTGGCAAAAGCCTGAACAACATTAGCTACGACGAAAGCGGTATTCGCAGCTATCAGGTTGAATCGACGTATTTAGAACACTACTCAGTAGTTGGCGATACGCACTTTCAAAACCCAGTTCTTTCGGTATTCCGTGAAGGGCACACGATTGAATGGCAAGTCACCGCTGATCGCGCGATTATGGATGAGAATCAAGTTGTCACGTTTTATGACAACGTCGTGGCAAAGAACCTGTTGCCAGAAGCCAGCTTCGATACAATGACCACAGATAAAATGGTTGTTGAGCTGCCTAGCCGAGATTTTTATTCAGAGACTCCGGTCCATATGATCGGTACATTTTTTGAAACTGAGGGACAAGCAATGAAAGGTAACTTCGGTACCAACAATGCAACCCTCTTTAATTCTGTTCAAGGTAGATATGAAACTCTTACACCTTAGTTTATTCGCTTTGACCCTTGCGGCACCTAATGTCTATGCTCTGTCTTCGGATAGTGAGCAACCTGTCTACATTGACTCAGACAGCCAGCAATTGGATATGAAAAGTAACCAAGTGACTTTCCTTGGTGATGTGAACCTTAAACAAGGCAGCATCAATATCAATGCCGATAAGGTTATTGTTACTCGTAACGCCGTAAACGGTGAGATTGAAGAAATTCAAGGCTTCGGTAAGCCAGCAACCTTCTCTCAGCTTACTGACGACGGTAAGACACTCTACGGTGAAGCTGACGACCTGCACTACCAGCTTGTTGCCGACCGACTGATCATGACTAAGAATGCGATGTTATCTCAAGATGGCAGCATCATTCGCGGTTCTAAGATCACTTACCAGATCGGTTCTCAGAAATTAGTCGCTGACAGTGGTGAAAACAAACGAGTGTCAACGGTTTTACAACCAACGGAAGTGAATAAGTAACGATGGCTGTTCTTAAAGCAAAAAACCTAGCGAAAACCTACAGTAAACGTAAGGTTGTTACCGATGTAAGCTTACAGGTAGAGTCAGGCCAGATCGTCGGTCTGCTTGGGCCTAACGGTGCAGGTAAAACCACATCTTTCTATATGATTGTTGGTTTGGTGGCGCGTGATGAAGGTACCATCAGCATTGATGACCGAGACATCAGTATCTTACCAATGCACAGCCGCTCTCGTCTTGGTATCGGTTACCTGCCTCAAGAAGCATCGATTTTCCGTAAGTTGTCCGTAGAGAACAACATCATGGCGGTTTTACAAACCCGTGATGAAATGACCAACGAACAACGCCAAGATAAGCTGGAAGACCTGCTAGAAGAGTTCCACATCCAACATATCCGCACCAGCAATGGTATGGCTCTGTCGGGTGGTGAGCGTCGTCGTGTAGAGATTGCTCGTGCACTAGCAGCAAACCCGCAGTTCATTCTATTGGATGAACCATTCGCCGGTGTTGACCCGATCTCAGTAATCGATATCAAAAAAATCATTGTTCACCTGCGTGATCGCGGCTTGGGCGTTTTGATTACCGACCACAACGTTCGTGAAACATTAGACGTGTGTGAAAAAGCTTACATCGTAAGCCAAGGACACCTGATCGCTGAGGGTACTCCTGAAGATGTTCTCAATAACGAACAAGTTAAACAAGTTTATCTAGGCGAACAATTCCGTCTATGATTATATAGAGAGTATCGAGAGTTCTAAGAATAATAACTAGGTAAGTCACACTGAATGAAACCCTCATTACAACTTAAGCTAGGCCAACAGTTAGCAATGACTCCTCAATTGCAGCAAGCGATTCGTTTGTTGCAATTGTCTACTTTAGATTTGCAGCAAGAGATTCAAGAAGCACTTGAATCTAACCCACTACTCGATGTCGAAGAAGGCAATGAAGATACGCCAACATCGGAAGAAAAACCTAGCAGTGACGAAAAAGAAACTGTTGAAGCCACAGAGCAAGACTTACCTGATAGCTCAGACTTAATCGAAAAATCAGAGATTGGCAACGAACTAGAAATCGACACAACTTGGGAAGACGTCTACAGCGCGAACACCGGTAACACGGGTATTGCGATTGATGACGACATGCCGGTTTATCAAGGCGAAACCACTCAAAGCCTGCACGATTACCTACTTTGGCAACTCGACTTAACGCCATTCACTGACACCGACCGAAGCATCGCTTTTGCATTAATCGATGCCATCGACGACTACGGCTACCTCACTGTAACTTGTGAAGACATCCTTGAAAACTTCGACAATGAAGAGATCGAGCTTGATGAAATTGAAGCGGTACGTAAACGAATTCAGCAGTTTGATCCGCTAGGTGTCGGTTCAGTCAACCTGCAAGATTGCTTGTTACTGCAACTGGCAACCTTTCCCCAAGATACGCCTTGGCTTAACGAAGCTAAGTTAGTACTTACTAGCCATATCGACCAACTCGGCAATCGCGATTACAAACTGGTTATCAAAGAGACCAAGTTGAAAGAAGCAGAACTACGTGAAGTTTTGCAACTGATTCAACAGCTGGACCCTCGTCCTGGCAGTAAGATTACTCCGGATGAAACTGAGTATGTGGTTCCAGATGTATCTGTCTTCAAAGACCTTGGCAAATGGTTAGTGACCATTAACCCTGATAGCGTGCCTAAGTTGAAAGTGAATCAGCAGTACGCTGATCTGGGCAGTAAAGGCAACAGCGCCGACAATCAATACATCCGCTCAAATTTGCAAGAAGCAAAGTGGTTAATTAAAAGCCTAGAGAGCCGAAATGAGACGCTACTCAAAGTTGCGCGATGCATTGTTGAACATCAGCGTGATTTCTTCGAACATGGCGAAGAAGCGATGAAGCCAATGGTTCTTAATGATGTTGCGTTAGCTGTTGATATGCACGAATCCACGATCTCTCGTGTGACGACTCAAAAATTCATGCATACGCCACGTGGCATCTTCGAGCTCAAATACTTTTTCTCAAGCCATGTCAGCACTGACAATGGCGGTGAATGTTCATCTACAGCAATTCGCGCACTCATCAAGAAGCTTGTCGCAGCGGAAAATACCGCGAAGCCTCTAAGTGATAGTAAGATTGCTGCTTTACTGGCTGACCAAGGAATTCAGGTAGCTAGACGTACCATAGCGAAATACCGTGAGTCTCTGGGCATTGCCCCATCGAGTCAGCGTAAACGCCTGCTATAAGCTCATTTAGTCGCTAGTTACTTAGCAACTATGATCAGGCAACCAACTGAAAAGGAAAGTCTATGCAAATCAATATTCAAGGCCATCACGTTGATCTTACCGATTCAATGCAAGACTATGTTCACACCAAATTCGACAAACTTGAGCGCTTCTTTGATCATATCAATAGCGTTCAGGTTGTTTTAAAAGTTGAGAAAATCAATCAAATCGCAGAAGCTACCCTGCATATAAATCAGGGGGAAATCCATGCGACAGCAACAGATGAAAGCATGTATGCCGCGATTGATTCATTGGTTGATAAACTCGTCCGCCAACTCAACAAGCACAAAGAAAAGCTAAGTAGTCACTAACATGCAATTAAGCGAAGTACTTTCATTGGACTGCACCAAAAGTGCAGTCCAATGCACAAGCAAAAAAAGAGCCCTTGAGCTCATCAGCCAGATAGCAGCTGAGAGCTGCGGTCAAGATTCAACAGAGCTATTTGAGTGTATGTTGAGCCGTGAGAAGATGGGCAGTACCGGTATTGGTAATGGTATCGCGATTCCCCATGCTCGTATGAATGTCAGTGATAAAGCGATAGCTGTATTACTGCAATGCCAAGATCCTATCGAATTTGATGCGATTGATAATCGTCCTGTCGACCTACTATTTGCCCTGCTTGTTCCTAGCGAACAATGCAAAGAGCATCTAAAAACCCTTTCTTGTATGGCAGAACGACTAAACGACAAGCAGACTCTTAAACAGCTGCGTAATGCTCAGAGCGATCAAGAGCTTTACGACATCATGATTCAAGTGCCAACTTGCGAGCAATAACATGCGATTAATCGTGGTTAGTGGCCAATCAGGGGCCGGTAAAAGTGTTGCGTTACGAGTCCTAGAAGACTTGGGGTATTACTGTGTCGATAATCTACCAGTAAACCTGCTCAACAACTTTGTCGAATCGGTACGCGAAAGCAACCAAAACGTTGCGGTAAGTATTGATATACGTAACCTACCGAAAGAGCCTCAGTTAGTCACCGACACGCTCGAGCAACTCGAGTCAGCTACAAACATCGATGTTGATGTATTGTTCCTCGATGCCAGCAAGCAGACACTCCTTAAGCGCTACAGCGAAACCCGCAGAATCCACCCTTTATCAATTGGCCAAGAAAAGCTCTCTCTTGAGCAAGCGATTGATTTAGAGAAGACACTTCTGACACCTCTCGCAGAGCACGCCAGCATTGTGATCGACAGCAGTGACTGCAACCTCTACGAATTGAGTGAAAAGGTTCGATTTAAAGTTGAAGGCAAAGAGAAGCAAGAGCTGATCATCGTCTTTCAATCTTTCGGTTTTAAGTATGGCTTGCCAAGTGATGCCGACTACGTGTTTGATGTTCGCTTTTTGCCGAACCCTCACTGGGAACCTGCACTACGACCACTAACCGGGCTAGATGCACCAATTCACTCCTTTCTAGAAGAACACTCAGAAGTTCTGGAACTCAAGCAACAGATCCAAGGCTTTGTTGAACAGTGGTTACCAATGTTAGAGAAGAACAATCGCAGTTACCTAACGGTCGCGATTGGCTGTACTGGCGGCAAACACCGCTCGGTTTATCTAACCCAGAAAATTGGTGAGTACTTTGAGCAACTTGGCCATCAAGTTCAAATCAGACACGCCTCCCTAGAGAAGCACCAACAGGGCTAACCATGGAATTAACTCGAACTGTACTGATCCAAAATCGCTTGGGTCTTCACGCTAGAGCAGCCGTAAAGTTGGTTGAGCTTGCACAAAGCTTTGATGCAACCATCACTATCCATAGCGAAGAAGATAAAACAGCAACAGCAGACAGCGTAATGGGGTTACTTATGCTGGAATCAGCGCAAGGGCAACATATTACGATTCAAGCTGCAGGTACCGATTCACAGCAAGCACTGGATGCCGTCTGTCATCTCATTGAAGACAAGTTTGATGAGGGTGAGTAGCGAAAACGCTTCACTCACAACGCCTAAGACTCAAACAACGAACCAACCAATATTAAATCTTAGTTCTATCTAAGTTTATGATTTAAATAAGCCCCAGAATTAAGTTACTATTCCAACCATTGTTAGAATAATGAGATAGGAGGAAAATATGGCAGAGCAATTAGAATTCGACCAAGCTCACCAAACCCTCCAAGAAGTCAGCGAAGCCCTAGAAAACGGCCGATTTGTTCACGTACGCCGACAACTTCAGGACATGGAGCCTGAAGATATTGCACACCTTTTAGAAGCCTCCCCTCGCAAAAGTCGTGACGTACTCTGGCAACTCACCGATCCTGAAGACTACGGTGAAATTCTTGATGAACTAAACGAAGACGTCAAAGATGCTCTTGTGTCGAAAATGGCACCTGAGACCTTGGCAGAAGCAACCGAAGGTATGGAAACCGATGACGTCGCGTACGTACTTCGAAGCCTACCCGACGATGTTTCTCGCGAAGTCCTTTCTCAAATGGACTCCGTCGATCGTGCATTAGTTGAAACTGCCCTGTCGTACCCTGAAGATTCAGCGGGTGCGATCATGAACACCGACGTAATCACGATTCGTGGTGATGTCGATGTTGACGTTGTATTGCGCTACATGCGTATGCGTGGCGAACTGCCGGATGCAACTGATGCTCTGTATGTTATTGATGAAGAAGAACGTCTTATCGGTAACCTATCACTTACCACGCTAGTAACGACTCAACCTGATGTCCCTGTTTCAGAAGTGATGGATGATGCCGACGAAGCGATCGCGGTAGAAACCAGTGCGTCAGATATCGCGAGCCTGTTTGAACGTCGTAACTGGGTTTCTGCGCCTGTCATCGATAGTAACCAGCACCTTGTTGGTCGTATCACCATCGATGACGTGGTTGATGTTATCCGTGAAGATGCCGAACACTCAATGATGAGTATGGCGGGTATGGACGATGACGAAGATACCTTCGCACCGGTCGTAAAATCTGCTCGTCGTCGTAGTGTGTGGCTTGGTGCTAACGTACTCGCAGCACTGGCGGCAGCATCTGTATCAAACATGTTTGAAGCAACGCTCGATCAAATGGCAGCGATTGCGGTTCTGATGACTATCGTGCCTTCGATGGGGGGTGTTGCGGGTAACCAAACCGTTGCTCTGGTGATTCGTGGTTTGGCACTCGGTCATATCGGTGACAGTAACAAACGCGAACTGCTACTCAAAGAGGCAGCCATCGGCTTCCTAAACGGCGTTCTATGGGCCGTTATCATTGGTGGTATCGTGGTGGCTTGGAAAGGTAACTGGATACTGGGAGGCATCATCTCAGCGGCGATGATGACCAACTTGATTGTCGCAGGTATTGCTGGTGTAACTATCCCAGTGATGTTGAAGAAGATGAATATCGATCCAGCCCTTGCTGGCGGTATGGCACTGACCACAGTAACCGATGTTATTGGCCTATCGGTGTTCCTAGGCTTAGCGACCATACTGATCTAGTTAGCATAAGCAGTTAGCCAATTTTTGGCGAAATACAGAAAACAAAAAGGGAGCCACGGCTCCCTTTTTTAATTCATCAGATTCGCTTTAATTGAATTACTCACCCGCGACTTTCATCGACTCAAGCAGGATAGAACCCGTTTGAATTTGCGAACGTGTTTCTACGTCGTTACCCACAGCAACAATCTGAGTAAACATGTCTTTTAGGTTACCTGCGATTGTTACTTCTGATACTGGGTATTGGATCTCTCCGTTTTCAACCCAGAAACCTGCAGCGCCACGTGAATAATCACCCGTTACGGTGTTTACGCCTTGGCCCATCACTTCAGTGACTAGGAAGCCAGTACCCAACTCTTTTAGCATCTGCTCAAAGTTTTGACCGGTCGATTTAACGAACCAGTTATGAATACCACCAGCATGACCGGTTGGCGTCATATCCATCTTACGTGCGGCATAGCTCGTTAGTAGGTAAGTTGCTAGCACACCGTCAGTGATGATTTCACGATCTTGAGTGAACACACCTTCGCTATCAAATGGGCTTGAAGCCAAACCACGTAGGATGTGAGGACGCTCAGAGATATTGAACCAATCAGGTAGGATTTTCTGACCTAAATGATCCAATAAGAAAGATGACTTACGGTAAAGGTTGCCGCCACTGATCGCCATCACAAGGTGACCGATAAGACCTGTCGCAACATCGTTAGCGAACATAATTGGGTATTGGCCTGTTGGTAGCTTTTTCGCATCCAAACGGCTAATCGTCTTTTCTGCAGCTTCCTGACCTACACGCTCAGGCGTCCACAGCTCGTCACGGTGACGTGCAACGGTGTAGCTGTAGTCACGCTCCATCTCACCGTTAGCGCCTTGTCCAATTACACAGCAGCTCGTGCTATGACGACTAGAAGCATAGCTTGCTAGTAAGCCATGGCTGTTACCATAAACCTTAACGCCATAGTGGCTGTCGTAGCTTGCGCCATCACTTTGTTTGATCTTATCGCTATAAGCTAACGCTTGCTTCTCAGCAGCAATCGCAATCTCAGCGGCATAGTCAGGGTTTGGTTCATCAGGGTGAAAAAGATCCAAATCTGGAATTTCTTTTACCATGTATTCTTTTGCCGCAGGACCGGCAAATGGGTCTTCAGAAGTGTACTGAGCGATATCAAGTGCGGCCGCGACGGTTTGAGCAATCGCCTTTTCACTCAGATCAGATGTAGATGCGCTGCCTTTTTTCTGGCCGCGATAAACAGTAATACCTAGCGCACCATCACTATTAAATTCAACGTTTTCCACTTCACACATACGTGTTGAAACACTTAAACCCGTTGACTTAGTAATAGCGACCTCAGCTGCGTCTGCACTCACTGATGCCATATCCAACGCTTTAGCTACTGCGGCTTCTAGCTCAACTCTTTGCTGGGCGACTTGCTGTTTTACATCCATATCTATTCTAATTTTTTAGGTCAATATTACGTAGGATAACAAGAATTTCGCTTTCTCCCCAAGATTCTTGCTAAAATAGGCAATATATTCGTTTGAGATAGTGACATAGGCAGAAAAGATGGCTCGCAAAAACCAAAAAGCCCCATGGGAACCAGAAGAAGAAATCATCTGGGTAAGTAAGACAGAAATGAAAACGGACATGGATGCCCTGCAAAAGCTGGGAGAAGAGCTTGTTGGTCTAAAGCCTTCTGTATTAGATAAATTTCCACTGTCTGAAGATTTGGCACAAGCGATTAAAGATGCACAACGCTTTAAAAATGAAGCGAAGCGTCGTCAACTTCAATACATTGGTAAAGTAATGCGTAATGTCGATCCTGAGCCAATTCAAGCGGCTTTGGATAAAGTACGTAACAAGCACTCACAAGCAACAGCTGAACTACATAAGCTTGAGCAACTGCGTGATCGTGTTGTTGCTGAAGGTGATGCGGCTATTTCAGAAGTAATGGACATGTACCCTGAAGCAGACCGTCAGCGTCTTCGTCAGCTAGCTCGCCAAGCTAACAAAGAGAAATCAGCGAACAAGCCTGCAAAGTCTTCTCGTGAGATCTTCCAAATCTTAAAAGAGCTAAAGCTAGAAGACTAATCGTTATCTCGCTTTACTCATAGAGTGAATAAAAGACCTAGCACATGCTAGGTCTTTTTGTTTTTGACGCACTCGATATCAAGAAGCACTCAATATCAATAAATACTCACAGGAGTGATGAGTCGTCACTCACCCGCTTTAACAAATGAGCTTAATTCTGTCTGTGGATGATCCGCCGTCAGTGCCTCTATCGAGTCTTCAACCAACACCTTACCTAGCGCCACAAACACAAACTTATTCGCGATACTGCGTGCGTCACCTAAATGGTGAGTCACCATCAAGACCGTAATATTTCGCTCTGCCGCTAATCGCTTCACTAAGCTAAGCATCTCTTCACGCAGCAAAGGATCAAGCGCAGAGAAAGGTTCATCAAGCAGCCAAATATCATGAGGTTGGACAAAACAACGCGCTAACGCAACACGCTGGCGTTGACCGCCGGATAAGTGCTCAGGCAACCTATCCAAATACTCAGCGACGCCAACTTGCGCTGCGGCTTGCTCCACAGCTTGCTTTTGGGTTGCAGTAAGCTTTAAACCTGGATGCAGACCTAAACCAATATTTTCTCGCACCGTAAGGTGAGCAAACAGGTTGTGCTCTTGAAACAACATCGCCAACGGACGCTGATGTGCTTCTTTACCAATAAGCGACTGCCCAGCCACTGATATCTCACCCGATGTAGGCTCGATGAAACCAGCAACTAGCGCCAACAGTGTAGACTTACCCGCACCACTCGGCCCCATAAGCGCAACAATATCGCCCTGCTCAGCTTGAAAATCAAAGCTAAACAACTCTCTGTGATAGTGGTAATCCACATCTTTCATCACTAACATCATCGGTTCCTTAATTCTTTAGCATCGAGCTTAGATCTTCGAGTAAATAAGAATTCTATTAAGCTAAAGCTGCCGACACTCAATAACAGTAAGCTCACAGAAACTACCGCCGCCGCTTCCATTTGATAGCTGCCTAACAATTGGAATAGGTACAAAGGCAGAGTTCTAAAATCTTGGCTACCAAACAAAGCAATCGCGCTTAAATCACCCATCGCCAACATAAAGCTGATCGAGAAGGCTTGCGCCATCGGCTTACGCAATGCGCGCCATTCCACGAGCCTGAATCGAGTGAAGCCAGTCATCCCTAAACTCGCACACACATACTGATACTGCTGAGACAGGTGCAGCATAGGTTGAGCCAAGGTTTTAATTACGTAAGGCAGCGCCATTAAACTGTTGACGGCAATCACGACAAAGAAAGCTAAACTGAATACATCGGTGAATGAACGCAGTAATAAGAAGATACCCGTACTGATCACCAGCCCCGGAGTCACTAAGATAATAGTGCCAATCAGCTCGATTTTATCGGCTCGAAAATTCTTGTTCTGTAAACGCCATGCTCGGCTAGTCAGCAGTATGGCGATACCAATACCAACTGCGATAACACTTGCTAATGACGCGACTTTAACCGAGGTCATTAACGCCGCCCAAAACGGCTCGCTGCTGAGTACGGTTAATGCCTGTGAGTTAATTCCACTGACGATAACCATAGCTAATGGCGGCAATACCAGCATTGAGACTATGATGATCCAAAAGCTATCCCAAGCTTTTGACCACCAGCTGTCCTTAACCAAATATTTCTCTTCAGACAACTGACTGGCCGTCACTGAAATAGGCTTCGATAGGCGTTGAATGCTCACCGCTAGCACACCACACAGCAGCATTTGCCATATCGCGAGCAAGGCACCAGCTTGAAGGTCAAAGTCGAATTTAATCGCCTGATAAATAGCGAGCTCGATAGTGGTTGATTTAGGTCCACCGCCTAGCGCCATCACGGTAGCAAAGCTGGTAAAACACAACATGAAGACTAAGCCACACACATGTGGTAATTGCTGTCTTAAGCGAGGCCATTCAACCCATCTGAATTTGTTCCAATGACTCATACCCAAGTGAGCACAAAGCTTGTGTTGCTCGGCAGGCACGGTATCTAACGCTTGCAGAAGTAAGCGACTGGCATAAGGCAAGTTGAAGAAAACGTGCGCCAGCAAAATACCATTCAATCCGTATATGGAAAATGGCAATTCAATATCGAAGTTCGCCAAAAACTTAGCTAACCAACCACTATTGCCATAGATCGCAAGTAAGCCAAATACACCCACTAACACTGGCAGGACTAAGGTCGACGCGAACAGCCTTAACAACAAAGCGCGTCCAAAAAATTGTCTACGACACAGCGCATGAGCAATAGGTATAGCAAAGCCAACACTCAGCACCGTTGAGAGTGTCGCCTGATAAAAACTGAATTTCGTTACATGCCAATAGTAGGGATCGGACCATACTTGGCTGATATCAAGAGAAGGGGCATTGCTAAGCAATGCCCCAACTGCTGAAACCACGAAGGCGGTAATGAGTATCGCTACCCAAATCCCAACCTTAGGTGTTTTCTTTATCATAGATTGATTTTTTACCGTAAATGGTTCGCTCAGTTAACATCGAACAAACCTTTAAATACAGAAAGTTAGAAAGCTAATTTTTTAAAAGCAAATTAAAAAGTAAGTGCACTCTGCCATTCACGAATCCATGGCTTACGCTTAGCTGCAATTTCTTCGGGCGTAAAGCTTAGCGCTTTCTGAGGAACCGTAAGTTGCTCGAACCCTTTTGGAAGCTCAATATCGGTCACTGGGTACATCCAGTTGCCTGTTGGCATCGCCGATTGGAATTCATCACTTAGGATAAACGCCATAAACTCATCAGCAAGCTTTTCGTTCTTGCTGCCTTTAACCTTAGCGGCCACTTCCACTTGAGTGTAATGCCCTTCTTCGAAGCTTGCTGCTGCATACTTAGAATCGCTTTCAGCAATAATGTGGTAAGCCGGAGACGTTGTATAAGACAACACTAAATCCGACTCGCCTTCTAGGAACATTGAGTAAGCTTCAGACCAACCTTTGGTTACAGTCACTGTTTTCTGAGCAAGCTTCTTCCATGCTGCTGTCGCTTCATCACCGTATACTGATTTCATCCAAAGCATCATGCCTTGGCCTGGTGTTGATGTACGTGGATCTTGGTAGATAACCTTAAGATCATCACGCTGCTCAACCAGTTCTTTCAAGCTCTTCGGCGGGTTTTCCAGTTTCTCTTTATTGTAAACAAAAGCAAAGTAGCCAAAGTCATAGGGTACAAAAGTGCTGTCGTTCCAACCATTAGGAAGCGTTACCGATGACGTATCAACATTATGCTCAGCCAATAAGCCCGTCGCTTTCGCTTCAGCCATCAGGTTGTTGTCGAGACCTAGCAAGATATCGGCTTTGCTGTTGCCGCCCTCAAGACGTAAACGGTTCAGAATAGACACGCCATCTTCTAGAGCGACAAAATTCACATCACAACCACACTTCTCTTCGAATGCTTTTTCAACGGCAGGACGAGGGCCCCAATCCGCAGCAAAAGAGTCATAGGTGTATACAGTCAAAGTGTTGTCTGCAGCAAAGGCAGAAAAAGAAATAGCTGTAGTAACAGCAAGGGTAGTTAATGTGAATTTCACTGGACGCTCTCCATGGTCTGAGCGGCACAGGTTTGAGGGAGGAGAACGGTAGAGGTTGTTCCTAACTCAATTCCTACGCCAGCATTATCTGGTTCAGGTTTACGGGTCCCAAGCACCTGCTTGATCTCAGCTCGCATTCATTATTTGAATGGTTCGCTCCCCGATGAGTGTTCAGAATTGTAATTTGATTTTTAACAATAAGCTATCAAGTTTGGATCAATTACGTTGATCGTAACCCCAACGTGGCACTAAACCTTGTTCGATACCAAGGTGATCTAGAATACGCGCCACCATAAAGTCGACCAGATCTTCAATTGACTTGGGTTGATGATAAAAACCCGGAGCTGCAGGCATGATCGTTACGCCCATGGTCGAAAGTTTGTGCATGTTCTCGAGATGAAGCGTCGAAAATGGCGTCTCGCGAACCACCAACAACAATTGGCCTCGCTCTTTCATGACTACGTCTGCTGCTCGCTCAATCAGGTTATCTGATAGACCATGAGCAATCGAAGCCAAGCTTCCCGCTGAACATGGACAAACGACCATCTGTTTAGGTGCTGCTGAACCAGAGGCAACCGGCGAGAACCAATCATCTTTGCCACACACCACCAGCTTTTCAGGGTCGCAGCCAAGATGTTTAACCAAAGCTTGTTTCGCCGCATCTGGCCCAGCAGGTAACTTAAGTTCATGCTCGGTCGCCAATACCACTCGCGCTGCCGATGAAATCAGCAAGTAGACCTGATAATCGGCTGCCAAAAGGCATTCAAGTAAACGCAGGCCATAAGGCGCACCGGATGCACCAGTGAAAGCAAGGGTTATCGCTTTATCGTGTTTTGTCATGTTCTCAATTACTTCAAATTATAAGGTCGTGGATGCCGTTAGCCTTTGAGTGCCAATCCATCCAACAGTTTTTGATGAATGCCACCAAAGCCACCATTACTCATTACCAAAATTTGGTCGCCAGCTTGTGCCTCTGAGACAATTTTAGCAACGAATGCATCCATGTCATCACTCACGTGTGCCGGTTGGTGACAAGCGTCTGCAACATCTTGAACTGACCAATCAATGTTATCCGGTTGGAATAAGTAGGTAGAATCCGCCTGCTTCAACGAATCAGCCAGTATTTCTTTGTGCACACCACGTTTCATGGTGGCAGAACGAGGCTCTAAAACGGCAATGATTTTCTTAGTGTCGACCTTATTACGTAATCCGCCGAGCGTAAGTTCAATCGCCGTTGGGTGATGAGCAAAATCGTCATAAACAGACACACCTGCCACCTCGCCTTTAAACTCCAAACGGCGCTTAGTATTAATAAAGGTAGCTAGTGATTCACAAGCAAGGTCAGGTGTCACGCCCACATGACGTGCAGCTGCAATCGCCATCAAAGCATTATTTACGTTGTGGTCGCCCACTAAATCCCAATTTACGGTTCCAACACATTCATTTTGGAAGTAAACCTCAAATTGAGAGCCATCTTTGACCAGTTTCTTGGCATCCCAGTCGCCTTGCTCGCCACTCGATTCAGTTTCACTCCAGCAACCGCGAGCTAGAACATCTTCAATAGCGCTGTCTTGCTTAGGTGAGAAAATGCGACCATTGCTTGGCACAGTACGCACCAAATGATGAAATTGTCGCTTAATCGCTTCAAGATCGTCAAAGATGTCCGCATGATCAAACTCTAGGTTATTCATCACTAAGGTTCTTGGGTGGTAATGAACGAACTTAGATCGTTTATCGAAAAAAGCACTGTCGTATTCGTCGGCTTCTACCACGAAGAACATGCTTTCACCAAGGCGAGCAGAGATACCAAAGTTACCCAACACTCCGCCAACTAAGAAGCCCGGTGCATAGCCACAGTCTTCCAAGATCCAAGCCAACATGCTTGATGTCGTGGTCTTACCGTGCGTTCCCGATACCGCTAACACCCAACGGTCATGCAGTAAGAACTCTTGCAACCACTGAGGACCAGAGGTGTATCTAAGGTTGTTATCCAACACATACTCAACACACGGATTACCGCGGCTCATTGCGTTACCGATAACCACGAGATCTGGCCTTGGTTCTAATTGGCTAGGGTCGAACCCTTCAATAATTTCAATCCCTTGTGATTCCAACAAGGTGCTCATTGGTGGGTAAACATTCGCGTCACTACCCGTAACCTTGTGACCTAATTGACGAGCCAATACCGCAGCACCACCCATGAAGGTGCCACAAATTCCTAAGATATGAATATGCATAAATTGCTTCCAAACGCTTGGCTAAATAAACAGTGCCTAATTAAAACGGCTTGCACTCATTATCATTAAATGGCGATTAAAAGCGAGCGGCAATGCAAAACAAATTGAGTCGACATAGTAAGTGAGATCTGTGTCGCTTAGTTCATTACCATTAAAAAGATCTAACCTTTAGAATTTAGGTAAGCGTCTAGATGAATAAAGCCCACTCAAGAGGCCGAATCTACAGTGCTCAAATCCCCCCTAATATTGAGAGAAGTTTAAGGAAATAACATGTCTGAGATGCGCACCCTTGGTGAGTTCATTGTTGAGAAACAGAGTGACTTCCCCCATGCAAGCGGTGATCTATCATCCCTTTTGTCGTCTATTCGACTTGCTGCAAAAATTGTTAACCGTGAGATCAACAAGGCTGGCCTAGTCGACATCACTGGCGCTGTTGGTACAGACAACGTGCAAGGTGAAGAGCAGCAAAAGCTAGACCTTTACGCGAACGACAAATTTAAAGCGGCTCTAGAAGCCCGTGACCAAGTTTGTGGTGTTGCAAGTGAAGAAGAAGACGAAGCTGTCGCCTTCAATAAAGAGCTCAACAAAAACGCAAAATACGTTGTACTGATGGATCCACTAGATGGCTCATCAAACATCGATGTAAATGTATCGGTTGGTACAATTTTCTCTATCTACCGTCGAGTATCACCGATCGGTACACCACCAACACAAGAAGATTTCTTACAGCCCGGACACAAGCAAGTAGCCGCGGGTTACGTGATTTACGGTTCTTCAACCATGCTTGTATACACAACAGGTGCTGGCGTAAATGGCTTCACCTACGACCCATCACTGGGTACCTTCTGCCTATCTCATGAAAACATGATGATTCCAGACGAAGGTAAGATTTACTCAATCAACGAAGGTAATTACATCCGCTTCCCTACGGGTGTTAAGAAGTACATCAAGTACTGCCAAGAAAATGAGCCAAGCGACAATCGCCCTTATACATCACGTTACATCGGTTCTCTAGTATCAGATTTCCACCGTAACCTTTTGAAAGGCGGCATCTACTTGTACCCAAGCACGCAAAGTCACCCTCAAGGTAAACTGCGTCTGCTTTACGAGTGCAACCCAATTGCTTTCCTTATGGAACAAGCGGGCGGCATCGCTTCAGACGGTGCTCAACGTATCATGGATATCAAACCAACTGAGCTGCACCAACGTGTACCTTTCTTTGTTGGCTCAACAAACATGGTTCGCAAAGTAGAAGAGTTTCTTGAGCTGAACCCTGAGTAGCCCTCTCATTTCATTCTCAAACTAACGCTATTAAAAAGCCAGCACCTCAGTGCTGGCTTTTTGTTGTCTCGTAAGGTGATTAACTAGTTAGGAATCATTGTTCCGCTGACACCAGTTACCCGAAAGTATTTCTTTATTAGCTGTTAGATCAAGCTGATACAAATATACCCATGCTAATCCAAATATAGTCTCTATTTGCTCGCGACGATACTCAACAGGAACATCTTCTAGCCGATCGAGCGACTCTAAAATTTCGTCGTTAATGATATAGACCTCACCAGCGACACTTTTCTTTCCCAAAATCATCGCCGGATAGGCACCTAAATCAAAAAGTGCGTATTCCTTAGGTGTATCAAACTGCCCTAATAAATCGCAGCCCTGCAAATAATGGTGATTGGACTGACCTTGCCTCAAGGTTCCATAGACAAAAACAAGATGCTGCATACTCACTCCCTAGCATTCGTCACCCGCGAATCAATCGCCGCTCAAAGTGTTACTCAAATTCAAATTGATAGAGAAGATCCACAGCACTGTCTAGGCCAGAAACAGCTTCAACATAGAGATCCTGCATCAATCGATAACGAACGGTAAACTCACCTAACGAGTTAAAGATACCCACACCATACTTCACCTGTAAGCCAGGCAGGATGTAACCACTTACCGTCACTTGAGAGTCATCGCCAGAGCCTGCAGTATCCAGTTGCAAGTCCTTTACACCAAAGGCTTCACCGATTTCACCAACAACCTTACCACTCTTCGCTAAACTCAAACCGATTAAAGTCGTTGTCATCGAACCGCTCGACTCACCGTCGATATCTTGGCCACGCAAAATATAAGACAGTGCGTTCGCTTGTGGCATCGCTGGGTCAGAATAAATCTCGATGGTAGGCTCTGTCGCAGGGCCAGTCACTCGAATACCAGCGGTCACGTCATCCTGAGTATTATCAGGATTACGAATCGCGTTGATGGCTACGTATGGCTGATCCGGTGGTCCATTCATTAGGATCTTACCCTCTTCGATCAAGAGGTCTTGCCCGAATGATTGATAAGTACCATCGACGATGTTCACTTCACCTGTAATAAATGGACCTTGGTCTTTTTGAGCCACGTTGAGCTTACCGACCAAATCACCTTCAAGACCGAAGGCAGACAGTTTAAAGTCATCACCAATGGAGATATTAATATTCGTCATCACATTGAATGGAATCGTATCTTCGTTTTCTGGCTCTAGATCTTTATTCAAAATAACCTGATCAGAAGAGACGCCAACCGCTGACGGTGGTAAATCTTCAACAACAATTCGTCCCCATGGTAATGCAATATCACCGGTGATTTTCGCCAGATCTGGTGTGACATCAATAGTCATATCAGGTACGACCTTCACCTTAACCATCGGTGGGATATCAACCATCAACTCATCAGCGAAAACTCTAACGTTCGAGTGCCATGCTTTAAGATCTTGCCAATCTCCGGTTCCCTCAATATCAAGGTGACCATCAGGCGTTTCGACATTCGCATCCAGTTTTGCACTATAACCATCAAAGTCGAGGTCGATGCGGCCATCTTTCACATCAACAGGCGTAACATCGCCTTTGACTTGAATACCACCAACAGAGAATTGGCCAAAGACTTGAGGGTGCATCAGAGAGCCTTTAACTTGAAGATCACTCTCAAGGTCGGCTTTCAATAAGCTGTATTCACCTAGAATTGGTTGTAAGAAATCAAGATGGAACGTGGTCAGCTTAATTGCCGCATCGACCATTTTGTCTTCGGCAAGAATATCCGGTAACGACACCGTGCCAGACAGGTCACCATTGTCGGAAACATCCAACTTAAAATCGGCATCCAGTTTGTTGTCTTTCAGTTGGGCATTCAATGCAACGCTTTCCCAACCCAGTGTGATTGGCTCACCCACTTGTTGAACAACCTGACCTTTCGGCATATCAACGCTTACCGTGACTTCAGGCTCATCTTGTTCAGACCACTTTGCATGAGCAGTCGCATTGACTAAGCCCTGTAATTGCGTCTCTTTAGGCACAAAGGCTTTAATCTGCTCGAAATCGAATTGATTGATGGCTACCTTGGCCTCACCCGATTTTCCGACACGAACGTCTTCATCCAAACACACGCTCGAACCCGATTGTTTCCAACAGTGCGCTTGAACATCGGCAAACTGTTTATCAACATCCGCATTTATCGCGACAGGTTGCTCTAACACCCAAGGACCTTGCTGAGTGGTGATTTTGACTCTGTCTAACGATCCATACCAAATAAGAGAAGGCTTTTGAATCAACTCTCCGGAAATAGCTAAGCTTGTAGACACGATGTCGGATATCACATCAAGTGTCACTGTGTGTTTCTTCTCACCACCACTCACCGTGAGATCAATGCTTTTTACGCTCTGATCTTGATAGGTTAGGTTGTTAGCTTTTAATTCAAGATCAGCTTGAGCTTCAGGCAATGGCAGAGGAACCACAGAACCATTAAGCGACAAGGATTCTAGTGTTGCTTCGTTATTCCAATCTACCTTATCCACATTTAGAGCGAGATCGACTTCAGGCTTTTTCGTTGGACCACTGAGCTGGATGTTACCAATCACTTTACCTTTCAAATCAGGGACGCTTTTTACAAGCTCAGGGAAGTGAATCTCAACACCCATGTCCCATTTCTTATCAAGCTCACCCTGAGCCTTAATCGAGTTAACACCGTGAGCTAAGTTCAAACCACTGGTTTTCAGTTTTGGTTCACCGCTCGCGCTGCGATCCGACGCTGACAACTGACCTTCGATATCCAGAGGGTATTCTCGCAAGATCCCTTCAATATCCAATTTAGGCAGTTCAATCGCCCAGCCGCCCGCTTCCGTCAACTCACCTGAGGTGACGATGTTTCCACTAATGTTGCCCTCAGCTTCTGGCCACTGCAGACCCGGTTGAATATCTTTGAGTGTCACGTCAGCTTGCCAGTTAACGAGACTCTTCCAGTTCGCTTTAACGACACCGTTAAGCTCACCGCCTAGCGTGTTGAGCTTTAGACGCTCGAGAACAATTTGTTCCGTCGTGCCTTTACCCTGTAGATCGATGGCTAATTCAGGGATTTCCTTACCATCGGCTTCACCTTTAAGAAGAACATTAAAACCATCTAGTGAGCCATCAGCTTTAAATTGCTCAATTGTCGCTTGGTAATCGCTTTTTCCGGTAAGGGGCCACTGTGCTTGTCCGCCCTCTAAAAGAAGGTCAAATGGCAGAGTCGGTTCTAAGGGTTGAATATCCCCAGACAACTTTGCCTCAATCAGCTCAGAAAATTGGGAGTCTAGGTTTAGCTTAGCCACGCTGCCTTGTGCTTTCAGAGACAACTTCTGCCCAACAAGGTCGGTTTCTTTCACCAACGCATCCAAAGAAAGTTCTAGCGGGTAACCGCCCTTGAGCTCAACCTTCGTGGTTAGATTGGCGCTTGCTTGTGGCATATCGAGTTCGAGAGTTGAAACATCAACCGTGTGTTTGCCCGCGCGAGCTTCTAGCCCAAGGTGGTTAACAACGATTGGTGTTTCTTGTTCTAAGGTGAAACGGTTGAGGTCAAAACGCTCCAACACAACCTGCAGAGGAATCCAGACTTCCGGCAATTCGATAGCCGTTTTAACGGCAGCTTTTGGCTCAACCTTTTCTGCTTGCGGTTCTTCTGTCGACTCAGCGAGTTTAACCTTAAGATCATTGAATAAGGTTGGCGATACAGTTAGCTTTTCGCCCTGCATACTCAAAGCCGTAGAGAACAAGCTCCATTCAATTTCATGCCCTAAGATATTCAACTTGATATCAGACAAAGCGATACGGTTGATTACGATTGGCAACGGTGTTTTTACCGATGTTACGGGCGGAGTAGGTTCTGTTTCTTCTGTAGAGGCCGGAGGCAGTTCAGTAAATGCGAAGTCCAATCCTTGAATCGCTAAACGATCGACACACAACTTAGGGTCGAGCAGACAGCGAGGATTAATCGCCAAGTTCAGCTTTTGAACTTTGGTGTCTATATGCAGGCTGTCATCTTTAAACTGAACATTATTAAGCGTAAAGCTCGGGAACAGAGCCCCTTTAGTGCTTTCCACTTTAAGCTGTGGCAACGCTTTTTCAGCGCCCCACAACACAGTGTTCAACCCTGGATTGGTGAACAAAACAAAACCTAGCAAGGCTATCAACAACAGCAAAATAGACGTCAATGAGATCGACGTCCACTTGATGTACTTGCCCATCACTTTGATCATAATTCTGGCCCTAAACTAAAGTGTAACTGGAACTCATCACCTTTTTCTGCATCTAGACCCCAAGCAAAATCTAAACTCACTGGACCAACAGGTGACGCCCAACGAACACCGACGCCGGTGCCGTGTTTCCATTCGGGTTTGTCATTAAATGCATCACCAATGTCGTAGAATGCTGCGCCCCACCAGTTTCCAACCAAGCGGTATTGGTATTCAAACGAGCTGGTTGCAATGAATTTGGCACCCGTTAGTGCGCCACTTTCATCTCGAGGAGAGATCGACTCATAACCATAACCACGAATGCTATTGTCACCACCAGCAAAGAATCTTAGGGAGGGAGATAGCTTATCAAACTCGTCGGCAAAGTTGCCGCCAAATTGAAGTCGAGTTAAGCCTCGGTGATTGTCGCCAATGCTTCGAATCCAAGCGGTTTGACCTTGAAAACGAACAACCTTAGTTTCAGATAACAAGGTATCATCACCCGCTTCAACCATAATGGTTTGTTTATCGCCCCACATCGGCATCGAACCGCCTCGCGTTCGAGTGCGTGAGAAAGAGATACCCGGCAGCACAAATTGCGCTAAATCATCCTGCAAACCTTGCTCATAGTTTTCGACCAAGTATCGAATGAAGACCGTGCGTTGCCAACCGTTATCCAGTCGCCAATATCTTTCTAGCGCTAAGTTTGACTCCAAACTCTTGGTATCACGATTATCCAAGTTTTTCATACCGTACTTAACTTGATAGTAGTCGTTCAGCACGTCATCCAGAGGGATTTTATAGGTAGCGGTAATCGTCTGTTCAGGTTTAGAAATCGACAGGCTGCTATTGAAGCTATGGCCTTGTTCATTAACCCAAGGTTTTTTCCACTTCAGAGTGCCTTTTACGCCAAGGTCGGTGGATACACCGATACCCGTTTCGATTTGGTTACGAGCTTGCGGAGCAAGGCTAACCTTCATCGGGATCTCTCGGCCTTCGCCTAACTGGCTTAAATCTGGTTCAACAAATACCGAGGAGAACCAATCCGTATTGGACAGGTTTTGGTTGTACTCACCGACTTTGGTGATTGAGTAAGGTTCGCCATCCTCAAATGGTTTAAGTGACTGCACCTTATCTTCTTCTATCTGGCTACCAGTAACCTGAGTAGTACCAAAGTGATAGCGGATACCACTGTTATAATGAAGACGAACATAAGCGCGGTTCAATTCAGGAGCGACTTCTAGCTTACTAAGATCATAAGCACCATCGAAGTAGCCTTTCGCTAAGCCAAGGTTGCGGATCGACGATTTCAAAGAGTCATAATTACCATGATTCAGAGTCGAACCTTTAGACAAGCTACTCTTCGCTATCAAGGCTAAAAAGTCTGGGTCATCCTTGGCTTCACCAGTTAGAACGATATCTGAAGTATAAATAACAACAGGCTCTCCCGGCTCAACCGTAACGGTCATTTCGGTATCATCTTCGGAGTGAGTAAATGTGATTTTAGGGTGGTAGTAGCCTAACGCATTCAGGGCTTCTTTAATCATAGATTCCAAGCGGGATTGGAATCTTAGTGAAACCGAATACTCTTCTTCAGGGATCGCACTCAGATAAGCATCAACATTATCCTCAAGCGCTCCATCTAGCCCTTTGATTTCAAGGGAAACGTCAGCGAAAGCGAGCGTCGATGACAATAGAGTGCCAATCAGAACTGGTAAAGTTTTTCTTATCATGTTTAATTGGTGAAGAAGTTATCAATACGTTAATAAGTGAAAAGAAATAATACCGCTAAATAGGCATTGAGTCTGTAATAAATCCTGGAATAACACGGTCTAATTTAAAGACTTATTCAATATTGACCAACAGTTAATATGAACCCACGTTAAATAAAAGCCAGCGCGGTAAACGTATGCGAAAAGGAATATAACATGCTAAACAAACAACAACTGGTTTCTGCAGCAACCGCACTACCGGGAAATGCTGACCCAATTCGAATCACTGAGCGCCATTTCGTCAATCAAACCGACCTGCTCGATGCACCCACGGGCTCTCAACAAGAAGTCCTGTTTGGTATGGGGTGCTTCTGGGGAGCTGAGCGTTTGTTTTGGCAATTGGATGGCGTTATTTCAACATCCGTTGGTTACGCTGGCGGATACACAGTTAATCCCACTTATGAACAAGTATGTACTGGGCAAACCGGCCATACCGAGGTCGTTCGTGTCATATTTGATAGTGAACAAACCTCTCTAGCTCGAATACTTGAAACCTTTTGGGAGCGTCATGACCCAACTCAAGGGATGCGCCAAGGCAACGATTTAGGGACTCAGTACCGTTCTGCGATTTACACCTTCAGTGAAGAACAACAATCTATCGCTGAGCACTCTAAACGTGAATATCAACGAGCAATGACTGAATCTTTAGGCAACGAGATCACGACGGAAGTTCTGCCTGCTGGAAAATATTTTTTCGCAGAAACCTACCACCAGCAATACCTAGCTAAAAATCCGAATGGGTATTGCGGGTTGGGTGGAACAGGTGTGTGCTTCCCTCCACAATAAAGTGCCGTTCGACATACCATCGTGAACGACACGCATTAAAAAAGGGCTTCCATCAGGAAGCCCTTTTCATTGTTAATCTATTCGGTGCAAGACAAATCGATAAAGCTCAGTTACACCGGCAACGCTGCAATGGTGCCGTTAACTTCTTTAAAAATAGTGAGCTTTTGTTTGTCTGAAACTTCAGGAAGTAGCACCTTGCCTTGGTCGAAGCGAAACTCTCCAATACCTTCAATAGCAAATTGGCCTTTGAACAGGACTTTAACGAAACGCGCCACCTGACGTGGACGGTAAGTAGAAAATTTTCTTAACATAATACAACCTCAATTCCATTTGAGTACTACAGTCACATACCTGAACAGCGTCGCTGTTCAAAGCACATTTAATCGCTAATTCCTTTAGCAAACAGCAAGATAATCTATTGTTCATCTTGATATTGATGCATTATACCTTTTGGTAACAAGCCTGCAACTTCTTTCTACGTCGTACGATAAAAAAGTTAAAGAGGCATTTTTCAAATTTCATATTATACTTCCTGTGCAAACCAATAAGCGGAACAAAAATATAATGAAAAACAAAACTCTACTGGCTTTTCTAGCCGCAGCCTCTCCACTCTTCGCCAATGCTCACAACCTATCAGTAGGCGCTACCCTGCCTGCCGTCGATGTGAGTAACTATGGTGAGATTGTTCTAAACGACGGAAATACTGGATATCAAGCTTGGGCAACCAATGATCTTCTAGGTAAAGTTCGCGTCGTTCAAGCTATCGCTGGCCGCAGCAGCTCTAAAGAGCTCAACGCACCACTGATGGCAGCCATTACCGCATCGAAATTCTCAGAAGACAGCTACCAAACCACCACTATCATCAACCAAGATGATGCGATTTGGGGTACTGGGTCTTTTGTTAAGTCCTCTGCCGAAAGCAGCAAAGAAGAATTTCCATGGTCTTCTATGGTCCTAGATGAAGACGGCGCCGTTGCGTCAACATGGGCTCTAAAAGAAGAAAGCTCAGCGATTATCGTTCAAGACAAGCAAGGTAAAATCTTGTTTGTAAAAGAAGGTGCATTAAACGAATCAGAAGTCACTCAAGTCATTGAGTTGATTAAAGCGAGCCTTTAATAAGATATTCGCGTCTTTTTCGAGACCTAACCAAAGGATATTGTTATATTATAACAGTATCCTTTTTTTAATTCTGTGGTTAATCATCCTGATGTGGCAAAACACACCCAACAATGTGAAACGCAAAACAGGCTTCTTGCTTGGGCTTATGCTCATGTTAAGCGTGTTAGCCGCAACACACATTGTGGATATCGCACCAGAGCACCACACTTCACACCATTGTGAGCTGTTTTCGCTTAATCAGTTCATCACAGCGCACTCACTACCACAGATTCCAGAGTTCCATTCGGAATTTACTGTCGCTATTACAGAGTCAGTAACTTCACTACAGCGGCTATATTTCGCTTATTTGGCACGCTCACCTCCTGTAAATATCGCTTAATTACCACTACTTTTTAATTAACCTTTATTCAGGAAAAAACATGAAACCTACTTTTTTAGCCGTTGTTATCGGCATGACTGTCTCTACAAATGCTCTAGCTAACGAAGAATTCCGCTCTCATGATGCACACGTACATGGCCAAGTTGAAGTAAACATCGCGCAAGATGGGCAAGAATTGCTTGTTGAAGTAACAGCTCCAGGCGCAGATGTGGTTGGGTTTGAACATGCTCCAAAAACTGCAGAACAGAAGAAAGTGTTTGAACAGGCTATCGCACAATTAAACAAGCCAGAAGAGCTGTTTAGTTTTAACAATGCGAGTTGTACTCTGAAGTTCAAGTCAGTAGCAAACACCTTAGAAGGCGGTCATGACGACCATGAAGGCCATGACCATGCGGAACACGGTTATGGCGACCACAAAGACCATGATCACGCTGAACACGATCATGACGACCACAAAGACCATGACCACGCTGAACACGATCATGATGACCACAAAGACCATGACCACGCTGAGCACGATCATGATGACCACGAAGGTCACGACCACCACGATCACTCAGAAGGTGGCCACGGTGAGTTCACTGTTGAGTACCACTATGAATGTTCAGATGTTGCTAAGCTAGACACAGTTAGCACTCAGTGGTTCTCTAAGTTCAGCAACACTGAAAAAATGACGGTGAACCTACTAACAGACACAGCTCAAGTACAAGAAGTGCTTAACGCAGAGCGTATTAGTTTCCGATTCTAATCACTCCTAGATCGGATTAAACGTAAAATAAACAGCCAGGTAAGTCATCGCTTACTTGGCTGTTCAAATCGGTGTGTTCCTGGGAATTTATGTTTCAAATTACTGTCCAGTAGATACACCGCTTTAATTATTGGAGCTAGCATGTCTTCTGACAGTTCATCACTTGTGGTCAAACTCGAAAATATCAGCTTTCGTTGGAAGCCTGAATTACCACCAACGCTAGAGATCCCCTCTCTTCACATCCAAGCCCAAGAGCACCTTTTTATTAAAGGGCCAAGTGGTTGTGGAAAATCAACTTTGTTAGGGCTACTGACCGGAATCAACCAAGCTGAGCAAGGAGAAGTCTCTATCCTTGATCAAGACCTCACTCAGCTTACACCTCGTCAAAGAGATAAATTCAGAGCCGATCATATTGGTTATATTTTCCAACAATTTAACCTGCTTCCTTATCTATCAGTTATCGATAACGTGACGCTTCCTTGCCAGTTTTCACAGATTCGTAAACAGCAAGTCGCTGAAAGCCAGAAAAGCTTACAAGAGACGGCTCGAGAGTTGTTACTCAGATTAAAACTACCTCAAGCTTTAATGGACAAGCCCGTTACCGAGTTAAGCATCGGTCAACAACAACGTGTTGCTGCCGCTCGTGCTTTGATCGGCCAACCCAAAATCATTATTGCCGACGAGCCAACCTCGGCTTTGGATCATGACAACCGAGAAGCTTTTATCGAACTGTTGTTAGAACAAGCCAACCAGGCAGGTTCTACTCTTATCTTTGTTAGCCATGATCCAACACTAGAAAAGTTGTTCACTCGAACCATAGATTTAAAAACCGTTAACCAAGCTAAGGTTGTCGTATGAAAGTAATTACTCACTTAGCCTTAAAAAGCGTACTCAACCGTAAAGCCACAGCCATTCTAACTATTCTCACTGTGGCTGTATCCGTCATTCTATTACTCGGTGTGGAACGTGTAAGAACCGAAGCTAAGAGCAGCTTCGCCAATACGATTTCAGGTACTGACCTTATCGTCGGTGGCCGCTCTGGTCAGGTAAACCTGCTGCTTTATTCCGTATTTAGAATCGGTAATGCGACCAACAACATCGACTGGAAAAGCTATGAAGAATTTAGCCAGCACAACGCTGTAAAGTGGGCGATCCCAATATCATTGGGCGATTCACACAAAGGCTTCCGTGTGATGGGTACAAATCATAGTTACTTTGAAAACTATCGCTATGGAAGTAAGCAATTACTTACTTTCCAACAAGGTAAAGAGTTTAATCAGCTATTTGACGTAGTGATTGGTGCCGACGTCGCGAAGAAGCTAGATTACAAAATAGGTGATCAAATCATTCTTGCGCACGGTATCAGTGATGTTGCGTTTAGCCGTCACGATAATCTGCCCTTCAAGATTGTGGGAATACTCGCGCCAACAGGAACACCAGTAGACAAAACCGTACACGTATCGCTAGAGGCAATCGAAGCAATTCATGTTGGCTGGGAATCAGGTGCCAACCTCGGGCACACACCGAATGCTGAAGCGCTAAAGCAACGTGACTTCCAACCGAAGCAGATTACCGCGATGATGGTTGGCCTTAAATCGAAGATCCAAACCTTCGCACTGCAACGAGAAATCAATAACTACCGCCAAGAACCTTTAAGCGCCATTATGCCGGGCATTGCGCTTCACGAATTGTGGGGAATGATGGCTGTAGCAGAACAAGCATTACTGATTGTTTCAGGGTTTGTTGTTGTCGCCGGATTATTGGGTATGCTCAGTAGCCTACTCACTAGCTTGCAAGAAAGGCGTCGAGAGATGGCTATCCTACGTGCGATGGGCGCAAGACCTCGTCATGTGTTTGGTTTACTGATCAGTGAAGCCAGTGCACTAACCTTCCTTGGCATTACATTAGGTGTTGCAGTGCTGTTTGCGCTGATCGCAGTGGTTGCTCCTATTGTGCAACAAAGTTATGGTATCAACATATCGATATCCGCAATCACACCGCATGAGTGGAAACTGCTTATGCTGGTACAAGTTGCCGGAATCATTATCGGCTTTATTCCCGCTTTCAGGGCTTACCGCCAGTCATTGTCTGATGGCATGACGATTCGAATCTAAAATAGGAACCTACGATGCAACGCAAATTCCTACTGATACTTGGGCTACTTCTGTTCCCATTTATCAGTACAGCTCACGCTGAAACCACTCAGAATGACGAATCGGTATTAACACTTGAATGGATTGATTTGATTCCAGAATCAGAACGTGCTCAGCTAGATTCATTTGGTATGCCGATGGTTGACCACAATAGTATGGACAAACCTCAACAATCGACACTTGGTGCTGTTCGCCCAGAGCTGAATGGCAGCACAGTGAAGATTCCTGGCTTTGTGATTCCATTGGAAGGTGATGAGAATATGATCACTGAGTTTCTGCTGGTACCGTACTTTGGCGCATGTATCCACGTGCCACCGCCGCCACCGAACCAAATCATCTACGTGAAGTTCCCGAAAGGTGCACCAATACAGCAGTTATGGGATGTGATCTATTTGGTCGGAACGCTGAAAACTGAGTCAATCAGCCATGACTTAGCGCAAACCGGTTATCTTATTGAAGGTACTGCGATTGAAGAGTATGACGACATGTAGTCATTAGAAGGGTGGCTCAAGGATGAGCTGCCGTCACTGAACGAGTGTGATCATTCAATAACAGTTTAATAACGATAATTTTCTTCTGAATTACGCGATGTAATTAGATAAGTAAGCTAGAACAGCGACATAAATCGCGAGTAATAACCCTATACTAAGCTGTTTCTTCAGCTTGTTATCATTGACTTGATTCATAACTCCTCCTTGAGAATTACAACAAATTTAACATTTTATTATCATTAACAAAAGTAAAATTTTGTTGAAACCTTCAACTATGCTCGCAAAATCTAGCCACCAATAAGATAAAGAGTTACATTTTAGACAGTTATACCAATCACAATAAGTAAGTGTTCAGAAATAGCGTAGGAAAAAGCCTTGAGAACAAGGCGGAGCTTTTTGATAAGTAGTTATTCTACAATCAAAAATTGTAGCTCAGTTATCAAGCGTTTTAACAAGCTAGGCTGAGCAATTATTTACTACGATTGGTTTTGAGTCGTCTCCTAACGGTACTCTTATGTCAAAAACCAAACAGCCAGTGATCATTGAGCATGCTAGCGACACACAGCATAAGCATGAGAAAAAGCCTCATATTGCCGACAGTGCCAGCAGAATGCTGCACATCGCACAAAGCTTCGGCCTCGATTCCTTAATTAGTCATAGTGCCAAGCCAAAGGATAAAGCTGAGAGTACGCTTATCGAACGGGCACTATTGCGAGAGAAAAAACGTAGAGAGCTTCGCCAAAAGAACCTAGAACAGATTCTAAAGTTGGCGCACTCTTCATGTAAGGATGAAGCGGCTGGAGACCCGGATCAGGACTGGTTATACCGTTTCTTCGACATGGCACAAGAGATCCACAATACATCGATGCAGAGGCTATGGGCTCAAGTACTGAAACGAGAAGTCACCAACCCAGGCTCGACGTCGATGAAGGCACTGCAAATCTTAAAAGACATGACACCAAAAGAAGCGTTAACCTTACAAAGGGCAGCATCACTGGGTTGTAGCTTTGGTAGCGATAACAGCAGAAAGCTCTTACTCGGCTTTAAATCTCATGCTGGGCTATTCAACTTTGGCAAAAGGGACACCACCAACACCATCAACCTTGGTGGGCACAACCTGCCCTACTCCAGCTTGCTCCACTTGATAGAGCTCGGGATTATTCTGGGCACAGAATTAGAATCCGGAGAGATTGATTTCGATCCAGCCCTGCACCTAACCTATCAAGGTAAGAGCATGTCACTGGCACCATTATCAAAAGGCGTGAAGCTGGTTTACTACCGATTCAGCCCTACAGGCAATGAGCTTTGTACCTTGCTCGGTAACAAGCCAAACACGCAGTATTACGATCAACTGATTGCACTATTGAGCCAGAAATTCACAGTACAGACAGAAGTGAAAAGCAGCGTAAATTACACCGTCTAGACACTCGACGGAGCTAAAATAGACGGTGTAAAAAGTGAAGTATAGAGAGGAATAAAGAGAATCTAGAGGATAGGTTTCTTGTCTCGGTAAACTAAGGCTGCACTATTTATCAGTCGTGAATAAACAGATAAACAGCTGAGTAGCCTTAGTCATACCAACGATCTCAGTTGGCTAAGATATTTCGCTTCTCCAACGCATCAATACACAGTTCGACCAATTCATCGAGTGTCTTCTCACCTGCAGGTAGATCAATCTCAGGGTTCTGAGGCGCTTCGTACACTGAACTAATACCTGTAAAGTTCGGGATCTCTCCGGCACGTGCTTTCTTATACAGACCTTTAGGGTCACGCTGTTCGCAAACCTCTAATGGAGTATTGACGAACACCTCAAGAAACTCACCTTCCGGCAATAAATCTCTCACGAGTTGCCTTTCAGCTTGATGCGGAGAAATAAAGGCTGACAACACGATCAAGCCTGCATCTGCCATCAATTTAGCAAGCTCACCAATACGACGGATGTTCTCTCGACGATCTTGCTCAGAGAAGCCAAGGTCGCTACATAAGCCATGACGCACATTGTCACCATCCAATAAATAAGTATGGTAACCAAGCTGTGCCAAGCGATTTTCTAATGCTCCAGCGACTGTCGATTTACCAGAACCAGACAACCCCGTGAACCAGAGCACGGCTGGCTTTTGTGATTTCAGATCCGCGCGAAATGTTTTATCAATCGAGTGTTGATGCCACACAACGTTCTCATCTTTGGGTTTGAGTACTGCGGTCATAATTAGTCCTTTAAATAAACAGCATTAAAATGGGAAAAAATAAGGAATTAGGGTCAGCACCAAGCCCGAATATACAATCGAGATTGGAATGCCGATACGCAGATAATCCGTTAAATGGTAATTACCTACGCTATAAACAAGTAAGTTGGTTTGGTAGCCGTATGGAGAGATAAAACTGGCACTGGCACCAAACAGTACCGCCATGATGAACGGCATAGGGTCAACGCCATAACCTACTGCCATACTGTAGCCAATCGGAAATGAGAGTGCTGCAGCCGCATTATTAGTCACCAGCTCTGTCAAAACCAAAGTCATAAAGTAGGTAGCAACTAACGCACCGAATACGCCCCAGCCATTAAACGCCTCCATAAACATCAGCCCCATCCGCTCAGATAAACCCGATGAAATCATCAGTTGAGCAATAGAAAGTGCAGAGCCCACGATCACCACAATATCGACTGGGAAACGGCGACGGAGCTCACCCAGTTGCACCACGCCAAATGCCACCAGCAACAGTAGAAAACCAGCTAAGCCTTTGATAATAGGTACTGCATCGATAAGGGCTAAACCAATCACGCTAGCAAAGCCGAGCAACACGAACGTCGATTTGTCGGCATCAAGCTTGGCACTCGAATCTAAGTCATTCATCAACACAAACTCTTTGTTGTGTTGTTGGCGCTGTTCTTCAAAGCGTTTACCTGGAACCAAAATCAAGGTATCACCAGCGGTCAATGTGATATTCCCTAGCCCACCTTCTAGGCGTTCATGGCCACGACGAATAGCAACCACAACCGCATCGAAACGATCTCTAAATTGGCTGGTTTTCAGGGTTTTGTTACAGAAGCTTGCCGACGAACTCACCACCACTTCAACAAAGCTCTGGCCATTCAAATGATGCTGACCAAACAGGGTTAAACCTTGGATTTCTTGCAGTGTTGCAACACTCTCTACATCACCACAAAACAGCAATCGGTCGCGAGCTTGAAGAATAAAATCAGGGTCAATAGATGCGGTGGTCTTACCGTCTCGAATCACTTCCGCTAAGAACAGTTTTCTCAATGCTCTGAGGTTGTTTTCACTTACGCTGCGACCAACTAACGGTGAGCCCGGCTCCACTCTGGCTTCTAAAAAGTAAGGCAGATCATCTTGAGAACCATCATCGTAGCTGGGTAGAAAATAGCTAAGAGGAATAAGGATCAATACCCCACCGACCAAAACCGCTAAACCGATCAAGGTAGGTGTGAAAAAGTTTAAGCTCGGTAAACCTGCATCTTCAACAAAACTATTGATGATCAAATTGGTAGAGGTGCCGATCAATGTCAGGGTGCCACCTAAGATGGCAGCGTATGACAAAGGGATAAGTAACTTAGACGGCGCGTGCTGTTGATTACGTTTGATCGCCCCGATCAAAGAAACAACCACCGCGGTGTTATTAGTAAAAGAAGAAAGTAACGCTGTAGAAATACCCAACTTCGCAACCACGGTACCTAGCCTACCTTCAGAGATATTGCGGCTAACCCAGCTGATTAAGCGAGTTTTCTCCAACGCACTTGATGCGAGGATCAGAAGAATTAAAGTCAGTAACGAGGAGTTAGTGAAGTTATTAGCCAAGCTCGACAAGTCGATCATGCCAGCCATAAAAGCAATAAACGCCGCGCCAGCAAAGATAAAGCTTGGCTTAATACGGGTAACGAGCAGGCAAGTAATAATGCCGAGCAAAATCGCTAATACAAATCCTTGTTGCCACATATACCCGTCCTTTATGGCGGAAACGATCGGTTTCCGCCTGATTCAATAAGCTGTTACTTGGTCGTTTATGACTTCAGTAGTTGGCTTAGATCTTTGGCATCCCAATGAGGGAAATGTTTGCGAACCAATGCGTTGAACTCAAGTTCAAATGCAGAGAAGTTACCGACTTGCTGTTCAACAGAGTCCAAACGGTCTCGAATCAAACCCGCGCCAACCGTCACGTTGGTTAGTCGGTCGATAACGATGAAGCCACCGGTATCGGCACTTTCACGGTATTTATCCAGCGCGACAGTCTCGTTCAATGACCATTCACACAAACCAATACCATTCAATGGCAACTCATCGACAGCGTGAGTCGATAGGTTGTTGATGTCGTATTGGTGACGAACCGTTTCAACCTGACCAACGGTTTTCTTGCCTGCGATCTTGATGTCGTAAGCTTTGCCCGGTTGCAATGGTTGCTCTGTCATCCACACGATGTCAGCCAATACGTGGTTAGTGGATTCAATCTGCGCGTTTTCTAGCACAATCAAATCACCACGACTGATATCAATCTCATCTTCAAGGGTCAGTGTTACTGCCAAGCCCGCTTGCGCAGACTCCAAATCACCATCAAAAGTTACAATGCGTGCAACCTTAGAGGTTTTACCCGACGGCAGCGCCTTGATTTCATCACCGACACTGACACGGCCAGAGGCAACGGTGCCAGCAAAACCGCGGAAGTCTAAGTTAGGACGACTGACGTACTGAACTGGGAATCGGAATTCACCTGCCGAACGCTTTTGGTCAATGTCGACGTTCTCTAACACTTCTAGCAGAGATGGGCCTTCGAACCATGCAAGCTCTTTACTTGGTGCAGCAACGTTGATGCCTTCAAGCGCCGATACTGGCAAGATCTGAATATTGGTTTCGCCTTCTAGGTTTTCTGCAAACTCTAGGTATTCATCGCGAATTTCTTCAAAACGATCTTGCGCGTAATCCACGAGATCCATCTTGTTTACAGCAACGATGAAATGCTTCAAACCAAGCAGGTTAGAGATAAACGAGTGACGACGTGTTTGATCCAGAACGCCCTTACGAGCATCAATCAAGATCACCGCCAGATCACACGTTGAAGCGCCTGTTGCCATGTTGCGCGTATACTGCTCATGCCCAGGAGTATCAGCAATAATGAACTTACGTTTTTGAGTCGAGAAGTAGCGGTAAGCCACATCGATCGTGATCCCTTGCTCACGCTCAGCCTGCAGACCATCAACAAGCAGTGCCAAATCAGGTTTCTCACCTGTCGTTCCCACTCGTTGGCTATCCGAGTGAACCGCCGCTAGCTGATCTTCATAAATCTGTTTTGTATCATGGAGTAAGCGACCGATTAGCGTACTTTTACCGTCATCTACCGAGCCACAAGTTAAAAATCTAAGCATAGATTTATGCTGATGCTGACTTAGATAACCTTCAATCCCTAGTTCAGCCAATTCGGCTTCTACTGCACTATTCATTTTTCTTTCCTTAGATTCTTAGAAATAACCTTGGCGCTTTTTCAGCTCCATAGAGCCCGACTGATCATGGTCAATCGCTCGACCTTGACGCTCACTAGACGTCGCCACCAGCATCTCTTCAATAATGCCCGTTAGCGTATTCGCCTCAGATTCAACCGCTCCGGTTAATGGGTAACAGCCTAAAGTACGAAAACGAACGCTTTTCTCTTCAATCACTTCACCTTCTTGCAGCTCCATACGGTCATCATCAACCATGATCAGCATGCCATCACGCTCAACTACAGGGCGTTTGTCTGAAAGGTAAAGTGGAACAATATCGATGCTCTCTAGATAGATGTATTGCCAGATATCGAGCTCAGTCCAATTAGATAGCGGGAAGACACGAATGCTTTCGCCCTTATTAACCTGACCGTTGTAGGTGTGCCAAAGCTCTGGACGCTGGTTTTTTGGATCCCACGTATGGTTCTTATCACGGAAAGAATAAACACGTTCTTTCGCACGAGATTTTTCTTCATCACGACGCGCACCACCAAAAGCCGCATCGAACCCATACTTGTTTAACGCCTGCTTAAGGCCCTGTGTTTTCATGATGTCAGTGTGCTTCGAAGAACCATGTACAAATGGGCTACAACCCATCTCAATACCTTCTGGGTTCTTATGCACTAAAAGGTCGAAGCCGTACTTTTTAGCCGTACGATCACGAAACTCAATCATCTCGCGGAATTTCCAATCCGTATCTACATGCAATAGCGGGAATGGAATCTTGCCTGGATAAAACGCTTTGCGAGCTAAATGAAGCATCACAGAAGAATCTTTTCCGATGGAGTACATCATCACTGGGTTATCAAACTCAGCCGCTACTTCACGGATAATATGAATACTTTCCGCTTCGAGCTGTTTTAGGTGGGTTAAACGTTCTTGGTCCATTTCAGTGCTTCCTTTAAGGCTCGCGTTACGAGCAATTCATTACTTGGTCTTGCCAAGCATGGGATTTAACTCATCCACTTGAGTGAATGGGAGTATTGGCACTAGAAGAAAACAGAAGCTTCGTGTTGAGCTATCCTTGCTATTCGTCTGCCTGATACGTCCTTGATATAGGCATTATGACGAGCCTCTCATATTACTGGAAATTCTAAAATTTCATTTTTTATTCGAAAAGCTGATAAGGGATTGAATTTATCGATAAGCAGGTGAAATGAATGGACTAATATTATCGATATCAGTTGCACATCGATTAATCAGGTTTGGGAGGCGTCTTGCAGAACACCATAAAGTAGTCGATCTAAGTCACGAATTAACATTCGTTGTAATCATTGTTTCATTCCATTTTGTTACATTACGCAACGAATTTTCTACTATCCACTTTGGAGCTACAAAATGAAAGTTGCAATGAAACCTTTGTCATTGGCTGTACTTGCGGGTCTTGGTTTGACTCTAGCAGGCTGTACAACAACACCAGATACCGATGAAGTGATTAAACTACGTGTCGTAGAGACAACGGACATCCATACCAACCTAATGGATTACGATTACTACAAAGACAAGCCATCGAAAAAAATCGGCTTAGCACGTACTGCAACTCTAGTAAAAGAAGCTCAAAACGAAGTAACCAACAGCGTATTAGTTGATAACGGTGACTTGCTGCAAGGTAGCCCAATGGGTGACTACATGGCAGACAAAGGCATCGAAGCGGGTGAAGTTCACCCTGCATACAAAGCTATGAACCAGCTAAGCTACGACGCTGCAAACATAGGTAACCACGAATTCAACTACGGTCTTGATTTCCTAGAAGAGTCAATCAACGACGCTGATTTCCCGTACATCAGTGCTAACGTTTACGACGCAAAAACCAAAGAACACTACTTCACACCTTACATCATCAAGACGCACACGTTTGAAGATACTGCAGGCGTAGAGCATGAAGTAAAAGTCGGCTACATCGGTTTCGTTCCACCACAAATCATGACGTGGGATAAGAAGAACCTTGAAGGCAAAGTGATCGCTCGTGACATCATTGAGACGGCTAACGAGTTAGTGCCTCAAATGAAAGCGGAAGGCGCTGAAGTTATCGTTGCTATCCCTCACTCAGGCGTATCAACTGACCCATACAAAAATGGCGAAGAGAACTCAACGTTCTACCTATCTGAAGTAGATGGCATTGATGCGATCGCATTCGGCCACTCTCACGCAGTGTTCCCAGGTAAAGGTTTTGATGACATTCAAGGCATCGACAACGAAACGGGCACAATGAACGGCGTTGCGGCAGTAATGCCAGGTCGTTGGGGTAGCCACGTTGGTGTTATGGACCTAACACTGGCACAAAAAGACGGTAAGTGGGAAGTCGTTAAAGGCCAATCAGAAGCACGCCCTATCTACGACAAGATCGAGAAGAAATCTCTTGCTGCGGCTGATGAAGGCATCGTAACAGCACTAGAAAAAGACCACGCTGGTACTCGTGAGTTTGTTAACCAACCGATTGGTAAAGCAGACGATGTGATGTACAGCTTCTTGTCTCTAGTACAAGACGATCCAACAGTTCAAATCGTTAACCTTGCACAGAAAGATTACGTTGAACAGTTCATCCAAGGTGACCCTGACCTAGATGGTACGCCAGTACTTTCCGCGGCTGCACCATTCAAAGCTGGTGGCCGTAAGAATGACCCAGCGAACTTCACTGAAGTTGAATCTGGTCAACTGACATTCCGTAACGCAGCTGACTTATACCTTTACCCGAACACACTAGTTGCGATGAAGGTAACAGGTCACGAAGTAAAAGAGTGGCTTGAGTGTTCTGCTGGTCAATTCAACCAAGTTGATGTTAACTCAACAGCACCACAACAGTTGATCGAGTGGGATAACTTCCGCACTTACAACTTCGATGTTATCGACGGTGTTGATTACCAAATCGACGTAACTCAACCTGCGAAATACGATGCAAACTGTAAAGTCGTTAACTCTGACTCACAGCGTATTGTTGGCCTAACTTACCAAGGTAAGCCAATCGACATGAAGCAAGACTTCCTGATCGCAACCAACAACTACCGTGCATACAGCGCTAAGTTCCCAGGCACAGGTGAAGACTTCATCGCATTTGATGCACCAGATGAGAACCGTACTGTTCTTGCAAACTACATCTCTCGCGTAAGCAAAGAACAAGGTCAAGTGAGCCCAAGCGCAGATAACAATTGGTCATTTGCACCAATCAAAACGGATAACAAGCTAGATATCCGCTTTGAAACATCTCCAAGCGACAAAGCAGCAGAGTTCATTAAAGAGAAAGGTCAATACCCGATGAAACGTGTTGCGACTGACGATGTTGGTTTTGCTGTTTACCAGATTGACCTAACTAAATAGATTGCTTAAGTAATCCATAGTTAACGTTCTGAAAGGCTGAGTTTTACGACTCAGCCTTTTTCTTTTTTTCTAAATGTTCAGCCCAAAGCCCTAATTTTCGAACGACAAACTCTCGTTCAACCCGCTTCCAAATGCCACGCCTTCAGCTTCAAAACAGCAGTCAAACAGCACGACTCAAACCACCAATTGAATGAATCCAACACAAAAAAACACTAATCAGCTGTAAGTTTTTATCTGCTCCTCCTGTCTATTTAATTTACTACACTCAATGAATGGTGGTTAAGCCATTCATCTATAGGATAGATAAGGACATTTAATGAGCACCGTCGAGAGCATTCAAGCATGGTTACATTCAGGGGAGGAGTCGCTGCTATGGCTGATGCTTGGCATCATCGCGCTTTCTTATCTGCTTGAAGATCTTGCGATTGTTACGGCGGCAGGTATCGCGACTCAAGGTCTAATACTTCCTCAATATGCGCTGCTTGCTATTTTCATCGGTATTGCCACGGGTGATCTCGGTCTTTATTACCTGGGTAAATCAGGACGTTACTTCCGAGGTGTTCGATATAAAGCCCTCACTAATAAGTACTTTCGTTCGCTTCGTACCAAATTACGTCAGAACGCATTCAGCAGCCTTTTTGTTATCCGCTTTATTCCCGGGCTTCGTACCGTCGGCTTTACCTTAAGTGGCTTTTTCGCCATCCCACTGCCTACTTTCTTGTTTGCCGTGATTAGTGCCACTGCGCTCTGGACTGGCATTGTCTTCTCTGCCATCTACTATTTAGGGACATCAGCGTGGCTGCAAGCCTCTGAATATCAATGGATCATCATCCCGTGTGCCATCGCTTTGCTGTTTATCGGCAATCGATTAATGAATAGAACCTACTCTAGAGGATTATCATGAGTTCACCGCAAGATATTCGCATCATTCCAGCACATCAAATTAATGCAGGCATGCCTTTGCTTGAAAAAGATACCGTGCGCAGCGTCTCTCCTTATGAGTTTCTTCCGACTTGGTTCTTCTACACGCCAGTGGTCATTCAAAGCCTGATGCAAGGGTTACGGCACTTTGACTGGGCGCTGCCGCTCATCGCCAATCCAAGCATTAAGTTAAGCGGCATGGTAGGCGAATCAAAACATGAGATATTGAGCCTTGCCGGATCTTCAAGTCAGCGTTGGATCTCACCGTTTATAACCCTAACCAAAACGGATCTCGGCAGTAAAAAACAAGCCGAAGACGCACGCAGCGCACTCATACAAACGGATCTTGATTTCCCTATCGTGGCTAAGCCGGATCTTGGCTGTCGAGGTGTTGGCGTTAAGCTGATCAACAACCAAGTTCAACTTGAGCAATATGTCGAATCTTTCCCAAATAATGCTCGCTTTCTACTGCAAAAAAAGGCGCCTTATCAAGCCGAAGCGGGTGTTTTCTACGTTCGTTACCCAAATAAAAAGCAAGGTGAGATCATCTCGATCACACTCAAATATGCGCCAATGGTGATGGGTGATGGCAAGTCGACACTCAAGCAGTTAATTGAAAACAGCCCGCGCGCTGGGCAACTCAGCCACCTGTATCTACCAAGGCATGAAGATAAATTGGATCAAGTGCTCGCAGAGGGTGAAGAGTTCCAACTCGCGTTTGCAGGCAGCCATAGCCGTGGCTGTATCTTCCGAGACGGTAATCAATACATCACTCAGGCTCTAACAGAACGCTTAGACGAGATATTCGACGACTTCGATGGCTTTCACTTTGGTCGACTCGACGTCAAGTTTAAAGACATGTACAGCCTAATGAACGGCGAGGATTTCACGATTCTTGAGGTCAATGGCGCAAGCAGTGAGGCTGGACATATCTGGGATCGCAACACCCCATTGCGAGAGATATTTTCCACGCTACTTCTGCAATATCGCATTCTTTTTGATATTGGCGCTCAGCAAAAACAACGAGGCCACCAATCCCCTTCTTTCAAGAGCTTATTTGCGGCGTGGCAAGAAGAGCGACGTCTTGTTCAACAATATCCGACTACCGACTAACTTTTCACGAGGATCATGAATGAACCCCATAGCCCAGCCGAGCGCCCTTACTTCTTTCTCTCCTAGCATCAAGGGAGCGGTAGAGATATTGAATCAGGGTCTAGAGTTTTTGTTAGCGATTTCTGACAGCGATTACCTAACACGAGCAAAGCCACACGTTACAAGCTCTATCGGTGAACATACTCGTCACACACTGGATCTTTTTCACGCCTTGATTTTAAAAGAGGATGAGACCGTTGATTACAACACTCGTCGTCGTGGTCATCCTGTCGAATACGACCGCTCTATTGCAGTCAAAGAGATCCACTATGTGATCAACTGGCTTGAACGATTAGACCGTCGAGATCTCGAAGCGCCTATCATGATCCAAACCGAGGTTTCGATGGATGCTCAAGTGTTCGCAAGCCTGCCTTCAACGCTCGAAAGAGAGGTCACCTTTGCCGCACTGCATGCCAATCATCATTACGCGATGATCAAGGTGATCACCACCTTCCTAGACGTCGAGACCTGCAACACCTTTGGTTATGCCCCAACCACCAACAGCTATCTGAGGGAGCAATAATCATGTGTTCAGTATCTTGGCTGCTTGAAGAGAATGGTTATCAGGTCTTTTTTAATCGTGATGAACAAAAGACGCGAGCACTGGCAATGCCACCCAGACAATATCGAGTCAACGGTGTCGATATCATTATGCCACTCGACCCAACTGGCGGCGGTAGCTGGATAAGTATTAATGAGTTCGGGCTTTCGCTATGCCTACTCAATAACTATCAAGGCACAGTGCCCGTTGGTCCTTTAGTAAGCCGCGGTTTGCTACTTAAAAACCTATCATCGAGTCGTAATATCAGTCAGCTATCTGAAGCGTTTCACAAGCTATACCTACACTCTTTTGCCCCATTTACCTTGCTAGCTTTCGCGCCCAATCTAACCCAACACAATGGTCTGGTTATCGCCTACATGTGGGATGGTATTCAACAGAAAATAGTCGACACTGATTCTCCACTCTTCTCATCCGGTGTTGATTTAGAGCGAGTGCAAGCCTACCGACAAGCAAAATATGATCAGCTCATGGCGGCAGGTAAGAATCAACAGAACTTACTGATGTTCCACTCTCACCATCACAATGAGCAACCTCATTTAGCGACCTGTATGCATCGCGAAGACGCACATACCGTGAGCTTTACACACTTACGTAACCTGCATGGTCAAGCCTCTATGTTTTATGCACCCGGCTCACCATGCGAACCCATTAAACCATGTCAGATAAATCAGCAGCGCTTTACCTTTGATTTATCACCCGCAATCAATCTATAGATGGAGTCCATCATGAGAAAACTATTCACCATGGTTCTGCTACTTGTTAGCCCGTACGTATTTGCCGCCGATGAAATCTACACTGGTTTCTTTAGCAGTAAGGCGCTCGATGGCTACGATACCGTCGCATATTTCACTTCCGGTAAGCCCATTGAAGGCAGTAAAAAATTCAGCACTGAGTACAAAGGGGCGGATTGGTATTTCTCTTCTGAAAAGAATCTGACTTTATTTGTTAATAATCCTGAAAAATATGCCCCTCAATATGGTGGTTATTGCGCATGGGCCGTTTCTGCCAAAAACGACTTCGCACCAGGTGACCCACAGTATTGGACCATAGTTGATGACAAACTTTATCTTAACTACGACCAAGAGATTAAGCAGCGCTGGGAACAAGACCAAGCACAGCATATTCAACAAGCCGATAAAGTTTGGCCGCAACTGATTAAGTAAGGTAATTTCATTATGATTGATAGTCCTTTTCGTTTACCACGTTACACGCCTTTTGGTTTAGGTGAGTCTGTTGTCGAGTGGGCAACTGGGCTATCTAAGCTAGACCGACTCTACCAAGATCGTAAAAACGAGTTATCTAGCTTCGAATTCATGAATTACACTCTGTCGGCGCTCAATATCGACTACTCGGTTGCATCGGGAAGCACGGAAAACATCCCGGAAGAAGGGCCTGTCGTGATTGTGGCGAACCACCCGCTTGGCGCCATCGAAGGCGTGATCCTTGCCGATCTCGTAGGATCAGTAAGAAAGGATGTGAAGGTGCTGGCCAATGAGTTACTTAAGCGCCTGCCTGAACTGGATGATCTTTTCATCGGTGTCGATGTCTTTAACAGTAAAGAATCGAAACGCACCAATGCCAAAGCGATTCGAGATGCCAATCGTCATTTGGCTGATGGTGGACTATTGATTGTATTCCCAGCAGGTGAAGTATCAAGCTACCGTAAAGGGGCAAAAACACTGACAGACATCGAGTGGAGCAAGTCGGTAGCGAAATTCGTCAAACGTCACCAAGCCACCACGGTACCTATCTTTATCAATGGCAAGAACAGTGAGCTTTTCTATCAAGCGGGTCGTGTTCATCCACTGTTGAGAACCGCTCTACTCGGGCGTGAACTTCTTAATAAACAAGCGACAACTATCTCTATCTCGATTGGCTCATCGATTCCGTATTCAGAGATAAAATCGTTTGAAAAAGAGATGGATATCGTCAACTACCTACGACTTAATACCTATCTAATGAGTCAACAAGATAGTCCGAACACGCCAATCCACGCGCCCTCTTTCGATACCCAAGTGATAGCGCCTATTCCACCAGAAGTCTTATCAATAGAGATAGACTCACTCCCTGAAGAGATGAAACTGCTCGAGCAAGGGAACTTTGAGGTCTACTGCACGCCTAGCCAATCCATTCCTAACTTAATGCGCGAGATTGGTCGAGTAAGAGAAGAAAGCTTTAGAGAAGTCGGAGAAGGCAGCGGGCTGGCCTGTGATTTAGATGAGTATGACCTTTACTACCATCAACTGTTTGTGTGGAATAAAACCAAGGCAGAACTGGTTGGCGCGTATCGACTCGGTATGGTCGACAAACTCATCGCTGAGCACGGGCTTGATCAGCTCTACTCTCGTAGCCTGTTTAACTACAACCAAGAATTCATTGATACTCTAGAAAACAGCATTGAGCTTGGGCGATCGGTAGTAAGTAAACCTTACCAAAAGAGCCTGAACTCACTGTTACTATTGTGGAAAGGCATTGCGACCTTTGTGTCTCGTCACCCTCAATATACCCATCTGTTCGGCCCAGTCAGTATCAGCAATGATTACAGCCACAATGCGCGTCTGTTGATCGCGACCACGTTATCAATCCACCATTATGATGAGGAAAAGGCGAATTTGGTTTCACCTTCGTCACCACTCAATACCAGCAGTCATGTGTTCTGGCAAAATCACCTGCTCTCTTCACTGGCGAGTGTGCCTCTGCTCTCTAAAGTGTTAGCACGCATGGAGCAAGGTAAAGGCCTGCCGGTACTGCTGCGCCAATATCTAGGGATGAACGGTAAACTGGTGTGTTTTAATGTCGACCCATCTTTTAATGATGCCTTGGATGGCTTGATTGTGGTTAATCTTAAGAAAGTACCGTTGAAAACCCTAGGAAAATACATGGGAAGAGACCTCGCTCAAGATTATCTAGAACAACACAGTCGACGCTGATTTAGCCTGCTCTGTACCTCTCCCCAAATAAGTGCGATGATTTCGGCACTTATTTGGGATAGGTTATTTTCATGCACACCTCTTTTATCGAACAACTGCAAAGCTTCGACTTCTCTGAAAGCCAGATTGAATCTCTACTCGCTGTCGCCAAGCCACTTGAGTTGCCAACCAGACACATCTTGATCAATCAAGGTGAGATGGCGAGTTCAATCTACTTTGTACTTGAAGGCTTGTGCCATGCCTGCTACCTCACTGATGATGGTAAGCAATACAGCAAAGAGTTCTATTGGGAACAAGATTGGATCATCGGCTTTGAGAGTCTGATAAAGAACCAAGCCTCTCCTTACCTATTAGAAACGCTGACACCCATCACCATGTTAGAGCTGCCAATGAATGCGGTTATCGAGTGGCGTGCATCAAATAATCCTTTGTATTTAAAGCTATTAGAAACACAACTGATGCATAAGGAAAACAAAGAACGCTTCATGCTGCTCTATACACCAGAGCAACGCTATCAGCTGTTCTGCGAGCACTATCCCGACCTTGAGCAGCGCTTGAACGACAATCAAATTGCAGCCTACCTAGGAATAACCGCAATCAGCCTGAGCAGAATTAAAGGTCGAATTAACAATAGTTAATGCCAACAATCATCACGCATAGTACATTCAGGGCATCGATAATCTCTGGATGTAAACATGATCACTTGGCACTCAATTCCTTTTTCTGAACTCTCAACACAACAGCTTTATCAACTACTTAAATTAAGAGTCGATGTATTTGTGGTCGAGCAGACTTGTCCTTATCCAGAGCTGGACGGTAAAGATACACTCGCGGGTGTTGAGCACCTGCTTGGCTATGCTGATGAAGAGTTGGTAGCGTGTGCACGTTTATTACCACCAGGTACCTCTTACGACAACACCAGCATCGGTCGAGTCGCAACCAAGCAATCGGCAAGAGGTGGTGGCTTGGGGCATCAATTAATCAAAGAAGCATTAACACGCTGCGAGGCTCTTTGGCCAAATACGGCCATTGATATTGGCGCGCAGCAACACCTAGAAAACTTCTATGCGAGCCACGGCTTCAACACCATCTCGGATATGTACCTCGAAGATGACATTCCTCATATAGACATGAGATTAGAAAAATAATGACGAATATCACTGCCGGTATTCTATTGTTGGTTGCAGGTAACTTGTTTGCCTCGCTTTCCGACGTAGCGGTAAAGCTGTTAAATGGCGAAGTACCGCCCTTACAGTATATTTTTTTCCGACAGTTGATATCTCTGCTCATCATCACCCCTTTGTGGCTACAGCAGAAAAAAGAACAACGGCGCTTACAGCAGGCTAAGGTAACCTTCATTCGAGGTCAGTTAATTCTGATCGGCAGTGGGTGCATGGTGGTCGCGATCACTCACTTGTCTTTGGCAACCGCCAACGCAGTATTTTATGTCGCGCCTTTACTGATGTTGCCGCTCTCAATGTTGCTATTGAAAGAGCAACCGGCACTCGGCAAGGTGATCGGCACAACCATAGGTTTTATTGGTGCATTGATTGTCTTGAGGCCATCACAATTTCATTGGGCGGCACTGTTTGCTTTGGGGACAGCACTCACCCTAGCACTATTTAATGTACTCGTAAGAAAGCTTCCTAGTGAGCAAACGGTGGTCACTACGCTGTGGTGGACAACCTTATTCTCTATTCCAGCCTCATTAGTACTGTGCTTCTTATACTGGCAGCCGGTGTCTGTGGAGCATTTGGGATACATAGCCCTGAGTGCGACGCTAATCTTAAGTTACAACGGCCTTGCGGTTGCTGCCTATCAAAAAGCACACTCTAGCCAAATTGCCTTGGCTGAGTATTCAGGATTGGTGTTTGTCGCGCTAATAGGTGCAATATGGTTCGATGAGATTCCGGATACATTAACCTTTATCGGAATCATGCTTATCATCTTGCCACTCGCCCCTTTCAAGCGACCAAAAAAAAGAGCTAATGCTTAGCTCTTTTCTATCGTTTATCTGTGTCTGGTGAAGCGCTTTAAATCAGGCTCACTATTCATCTACTTACTGCGACCAAAGCCACCATCGGATAAGCGGAAGAACATCACCGAAGTGTCGCCTTTCTCTAGCTGAAGAATGTCCAACTGCCCAGTTTCAGCAAGTTTGAAACGAACCAGCTGGCCTTTACGAATCTGACTGAGCGGCTTATCTGCACCTTCAATTCGCACTAACGCATTCAAGTCAGACAATGGCAAATCGTTGTTTCGAAAAACCTGCGCTAACGTATCCCCTTGCTTAACAAGGTACTCCTGCCAATTTTTGTTACTCGGTTCTAATGAGCCGTTCTTGGCATTTTGCTGTTCGCTTAAGCCGACGGTGTTTATTTCAAGCTCAACGCGCGATGTTGTTGGAGCTGTGTCTACTTTAGGTTCTGGTAGCGGCACAAAAAGTAATATCAGTACGATCGGAGAAATCACCATCAACAGTCTTTGGTGTAACTTCGGCAATGACCCCCAAGTTTGCGCTGTCGAGGTTTTCATTTTCTTCACATCGATCGAACTCAATTTCTCTTTGACCTGATTCAGTCGATCCTTGAATTCTGCTAAGTGGTCAACTTTCTGTTTTTTCTTTTGACGACGATTCATACCACTGCGTCCTATACATTGAATAACTACAGTATAAAAACCAAAGTACCAACAGTATAGATCTTTCCGTCACAACAAGGCCCAAAGCGAGAAAATTGACATGGCTGTGATTTGGGCACGGTAAAGCGCAAGTGATCAGGGACTAGCCGTTTCTTCACGCTGCTAATACTGGTATTCTTACCCTTTTCGTACTGACAAAAAGAGTGACTTTTCATGTCTGAAGTAAAATTTGAAACTGTAGAGCAAAAAGCTAGCTACGGTATCGGTCTACAAATGGGCCAACAACTTGCTGGTTCTGGTCTTGAAGGCCTAAACGTTGACGCAATCGCTGCTGGTATCGCAACAGCTCTAGTTGGTGACATGCCAGCTATCGAAGTTGACGAAATCAACAACGCACTACAAGAGCTACACACTCGTGGTGAAGCTGCACGTCAAGAACTAGCTAAAGCAGCAGCAGCTGACGGCGAAGCTTTCCTAACTGACAACGCTCTTCGTTCAGAAGTAACGGTTCTTGAGTCTGGTCTTCAGTACGAAGTACTAACTGAAGGTACTGGCGAAATCCCAACTGCAGACAAGCAAGTACGTGTTCACTACCACGGCGAACTAACTGACGGTACTGTTTTCGACAGCTCTGTATCTCGCGGTCAACCTGCTGAATTCCCTGTAACTGGCGTAATTCAAGGTTGGGTACAAGCTCTACAAATGATGCCTGTTGGCTCTAAGTGGAAGCTATACATCCCTCAAGATCTAGCATACGGTGAGCGTGGCGCAGGTGCTGCAATCCCACCATTTGCTGCTCTAGTATTTGAAGTAGAACTTCTAGCTATTCTTTAATTTTTATAAAAACCTTTAGTAAAACAAAATACTATTGGCAAATAAAATTGAAATAATCCAACGGCGATGTGACTACATCGCCGTTTTTCGTTTATAGTGAAAGAGTAAATTACTTTATTACTTAAGGACGAATAATGAAGAAAGTACTCATCACAGTTTTAAGCAGCCTTGCTGTTGTCTCTTGCGCTAGCACTAGCGACTCTGAACAAACCAGTTCATCATCAGATACCAACTATTCCCAACTATCACAAACTGCACTAATGGCAGCAGTGAATATGTGGTCTCAGCAGAACGAAACAACACCACTTGTGGATACGGTAGCTGACCAAGCTTCTGTTACCAGCGACCAAGCAGTTGGCGGTATTGGTTCAATGTTGGCCCTTGCACAAAACTCACTTGGCACAGCCGACAACAAAGAACTCGCGACACTTATTCCAGGCATGTCGAGCCTTGAGTCTACGGGGCTATCATCGCTACTAAGCTCACAAGGTGCCGTTGAAAGTGCGTTTTCTGGATTAGGCATGGATCCATCAATGGTTACGACATTTGCGCCAATCATTCTTCAAGCATTGCAGTCACAAGGTGCGACGAGCGGCCTGATGGATTCACTTTCAGCTATATGGCAATAATCGTTAGTTATTAATAGCTAGCTTAAAATCTAATAAGGGCACTTCGGTGCTCTTTTTTGTGCGTGGAAGAAAAGATATTTGAGATACGAGATACGAGATACGA
>NZ_JBFROH010000050.1:74058-75589 GCF_041471425.1 Vibrio sp. 10N.261.52.C2
ACGAGATACGAGATACGAGACATTTTTGAAAATTGGAGCAGATAAGACAAGCAAAAAGTGCCAAACATCATGGTGCAATTTCTATTGTCTATTCCTTGTTCTACAGACACAAAAAAGCCGAGCTAATGCTCGGCTTTTGTATTAAGAATCTAGTATAGATTACTCAGCAGCTTCTTCAGCAGCTGGGCGGTCTACAAGCTCAATGTAAGCCATTGGAGCTTTATCACCAGTACGGAAACCACATTTAAGAATGCGAGTGTAACCACCTTGGCGAGCCGCGAAACGCGGGCCTAGTTCATTAAATAGTTTTGCCACAACTTCGTTATCACGAGTGCGAGCAAATGCAAGACGACGGTTAGCAACACTGTCTGTCTTAGCTAGGGTAATCAATGGCTCAATTACGCGACGTAGTTCTTTTGCTTTAGGCACGGTAGTTTTAATAACTTCGTGACGAACAAGAGAGCTAGCCATGTTGCTGAACATCGCTTTGCGATGACTGCTGTTGCGGTTGAGTTGACGACCACTTTTACGATGGCGCATGACCTAATCCTTCTAACTTTTCGATTAATCTTCAGCGATTGACGCTGGTGGCCAGTTTTCTAGACGCATGCCTAGAGAAAGACCACGTGAAGCAAGCACATCTTTAATCTCTGTAAGAGATTTCTTACCAAGGTTTGGCGTTTTAAGTAGCTCAACCTCAGTGCGCTGTACAAGATCACCGATGTAGTGAATCGCTTCTGCTTTCAAACAGTTAGCAGAGCGAACTGTTAGTTCAAGATCGTCTACAGGACGTAGTAGGATAGGATCGAATTCTGGCTTCTCTTCCTTCTCCTCAGGTACACGTACATCACGAAGATCTACGAACGCATCCAGTTGTTCAGCTAAAATAGTAGCTGCACGACGGATTGCTTCCTCAGGTTCTAGAGTACCGTTCGTTTCCATATCGATAACAAGCTTGTCTAAATCAGTACGTTGTTCTACACGTGCCGCTTCTACAGCGTAAGCGATTTTATCAACCGGGCTGTAAGTAGCGTCAACTAGTAGACGACCGATAGGACGCTCATCTTCTTCAGTATGGATACGAGCTGAAGCTGGAACGTAACCACGACCACGTTCTACTTTGATACGCATAGCGATCTCAGCGTTGTCATCCGTTAGGTGACAAATTACGTGCTCAGGGTTAGCGATCTCTACATCACCATCGTGGGTGATGTCACCTGCAACAACAGGGCCTGAGCCTGATTTGTTCAGTGTAATAAACACTTCATCTTTGCCTTCAGCAACGCGTACAGCCAAACCTTTAAGGTTTAGAAGGATTTCCAGGATATCTTCCTGAACGCCTTCTTTAGTGCTGTATTCGTGTAGCACACCTTCAATTTCAACTTCTGTTACGGCACAACCCGGCATAGAAGATAGAAGAATGCGGCGAAGAGCATTACCTAGAGTGTGGCCGAAACCGCGCTCTAATGGCTCAAGAGTTACTTTCGCGTGTGTCGTATTGATCTGTTCAATGTCAACAAGACGCGGCTTA
>NZ_JBFROH010000050.1:76356-81777 GCF_041471425.1 Vibrio sp. 10N.261.52.C2
AAGAAATTCTGTTACAGAACCCTGCATTGTGTCCTCTCTTTTTTTAACCTTACTTAGAGTAAAGTTCGACGATCAAGTGTTCATTGATGTCAGCTGATAGGTCAGAACGCTCAGGCATACGCTTGAATGTACCTTCCATTTTGCCAGCATCTACTTCAATCCAAGTTGGCTTTTCACGTTGTTCAGCAACTTCTAGAGCCGCTTTAATACGAGATTGCTGTTTAGCTTTCTCGCGGATAGAAACAACGTCGTTTGCCGCTACTTTGAAAGAAGGAACGTTTACAACTTTACCGTTAACTAGAATAGACTTGTGGCTAACTAGTTGACGAGATTCAGCACGAGTAGCGCCAAAGCCCATACGGTAAACTACGTTATCAAGACGACCTTCAAGAAGCTGAAGCAGGTTTGCACCTGTGTTGCCTTTAAGACGTGCAGCTTCTTTGTAGTAGTTGCGGAATTGTTTTTCTAGAACGCCGTAGATACGACGAACTTTTTGCTTCTCACGAAGCTGAACGCCATACTCAGATAGACGACCGCGACGAGCGCCGTGTACACCTGGTGCGTTATCAATTTTACACTTGGTATCGATCGCACGGACACCAGACTTAAGGAATAAGTCAGTACCTTCGCGACGGCTAAGCTTAAGCTTAGGACCCAAATATCTTGCCATGATCTTTCTCCAATATTCCTAGAAACGAAACTTAAACGCGACGTTTCTTAGGTGGACGACAACCGTTATGAGGGATTGGTGTCGCATCAACAATGTTAGTGATACGGAAACCAGCAGCGTTCAGTGCACGAACAGTAGATTCGCGACCTGGACCTGGACCCTTAACCATAACTTCCAAGTTCTTTAGGCCATATTCTTTAGCCATTTCACCACAACGCTCAGCTGCAACTTGTGCTGCGAACGGAGTAGATTTACGAGAACCACGGAAACCTGAACCACCTGCTGTAGCCCATGCAAGAGCGTTGCCTTGACGGTCAGTGATAGTTACGATTGTGTTGTTGAAAGAAGCATGAATGTGCGCTACGCCATCAGCTACTTGCTTGCGTACGCGCTTACGCGCGCGAGTTGGTTGTTTTGCCATTGTACTCTACCTTATCCGACTATTTCTTGATCGGCTTGCGCGGACCCTTACGGGTGCGAGCGTTGGTTTTAGTACGCTGTCCACGTAGTGGTAGACTGCGACGATGACGAAGACCGCGGTAACAGCCAAGGTCCATAAGACGCTTGATGTTCATCGATACTTCACGACGTAGATCACCTTCTACAGTGTACTTAGCTACACCATCACGCAGTTGATCGATCTGCTCTTCAGTTAGTTCACTGATCTTAGCATCTTCAGCAATACCCACTTCAGCTAGAATAGCTTGAGAGCGAGTTTTACCGATACCGTAGATTGCAGTAAGTGCAATTACAGAATGCTTATGATCAGGAATGTTAATGCCGGCTATACGGGCCATTATTCACTCCTAAGGGGTTCATAAAAGAATTATCCGCAGCAAAGCCCGTTATGGATACGCTGCGGCATACTACTTCTTTTGCACGCAAAAGGTAGGCCGAGGAATATACTCGACTCTACCTTGTATTTCAAGTAAAAATTTCTGCTAATTAGCCTTGGCGTTGCTTATGCTTTGGCTCACTGCAAATCACGCGAACGACACCGTTACGCTTGATAACTTTACAGTTACGGCAGATTTTTTTAACGGAAGCACGAACTTTCATTGCTAAACTCCGTAAATGGAATCGAAATTGTTACCACCGAATTAACGGCCGTAACCCTTCAGATTCGCTTTCTTTAACACAGAATCATACTGTTGTGACATCAGATGAGTCTGTACCTGTGCCATGAAATCCATGATAACTACCACTACGATTAGTAGTGATGTGCCGCCAAAGTAGAAACGAACGTTCCACGCGACCATCATGAACTCAGGAATCAGACATATAAAAGTAATGTATAGAGCGCCCGCAAGGGTTAGTCTAGTCATCACTTTATCGATATATTTCGCTGTCTGCTCACCTGGGCGGATACCGGGTACGAATGCACCAGACTTCTTCAAGTTATCAGCTGTTTCACGTGGGTTAAACACCAACGCTGTATAGAAGAAACAGAAGAAGATTATAGCTGCTGCATAAAGCATTACATACAAAGGTTGACCTGGGCTAAGAGCTAATGACACGTCAGTTAACCAACCGAACGCGCTGCTTTCACCATTTTGACCAAACCACTGCGCTAATGTTCCTGGGAACAAAATAATACTTGATGCGAAAATCGCTGGAATAACACCTGCCATATTAATCTTAAGAGGCAAGTGAGAGCTTTGTGCTGCAAAAACTTTACGACCTTGTTGACGTTTCGCATAGTTAACGACGATACGACGTTGACCACGTTCCATGAAAACTACGAAGTAAATAACAGCAAAAGACAATACAGCAATCAACAGCAGAAGAAGCACATGCAATTCACCTTGACGCGCTTGCTCGATTGTTTGACCGATTGCAGAAGGCAATCCAGCAACAATACCTGCAAAAATCAGAATGGAAATACCATTACCGATTCCTCGCTCAGTGATTTGTTCACCTAACCACATTAAGAACATGGTACCAGTTACTAAACTCACGGTAGCAATAAGCGTAAACATGGTTTGGTTGATAACAACCAGATTGTCGACCATGTTTGGTAAGCCTGTTGCGATACCAATAGCTTGGAATGTTGCAAGTACAAGCGTGCCGTAGCGTGTATATTGGCTTATCTTACGACGGCCTGCTTCACCCTCTTTCTTGAGTTCCGCTAACGCTGGATGAACTACAGTTAGCAATTGGACTACGATCGATGCCGAAATGTACGGCATGATACCCAATGCTAATATAGATGCACGCTCAAGAGCACCACCGGAGAACATGTTAAACATTTCTACGATGGTACCTTTTTGCTGATCGAACAAATCGGCAAGTACAGCTGCGTCAATACCAGGGATCGGCACAAAAGAGCCGGCTCGGAATACTAAAAGTGCACCAATTACGAATAATAAGCGCGACTTTAGTTCACTTAAGCCGCTCTGAGCACTACGAAAATCTTGTCCTGGTTTCTTAGCCATCTGTACCTCGTTCCTCGAGATTATTCCTCGATTTTACCGCCTGCAGCTTCGATTGCAGCTTTAGCGCCTTTAGTCACGCGTAGACCTTTAACAGTCACAGCTTTGCTTAGGTCACCAGAAAGAACGATCTTAACAAACTCGATGTTCTTAGTGATAACGTTAGCAGCTTTAAGGCTGTTAAGATCAACTACGTCACCTGTTACTTTCGCTAGCTCAGCTAGACGAACTTCAGCAGACACTAGGCTCTTACGAGAAGTGAAACCGAATTTAGGTAGACGTTGTTTTAGAGGCATTTGACCGCCTTCAAAACCTGGACGAACAGAGCCGCCAGAACGTGACTTTTGACCTTTGTGACCGCGGCCACCTGTTTTACCAAGGCCAGAACCGATACCACGACCTACACGCTTCTTAGAAGGTTTAGAGCCAGCAGCCGGTGATAGAGTATTCAAACGCATTCTGATTACTCCTCAATCTTAACCATGTAGTAAACCTTGTTGATCATACCGCGTACGCACGGTGTATCTTCAAGTTCTACTGTATGGTTGATGCGACGAAGACCTAGACCTTTAAGACACGCTTTGTGCTTAGGTAGGCGACCAATTGAGCTTTTAGTTTGAGTTACTTTAATAGTTGCCATCGTGTGCTTACTCCGAAATAGATTCAACAGTTAGACCACGTTTAGCAGCAACCATTTCTGGTGACTTAACGTCTACTAGAGCACCAATCGTTGCACGAACGATGTTGATCGGGTTCGTTGAACCGTATGCTTTAGAAAGTACGTTATGTACGCCCGCAACTTCAAGTACAGCACGCATTGCACCGCCGGCAATAACACCTGTACCTTCTGCAGCTGGCTGCATGTAAACTTTAGAGCCCGAATGACGACCTTTCACCGGGTGGTGAAGAGTGCCTTCGTTAAGCGATACTGTAACCATGTTACGGCGCGCTTTTTCCATTGCTTTTTGAATCGCAGCAGGTACTTCACGAGCTTTGCCGTAACCGAAACCTACGCGACCGTTACCGTCACCAACTACTGTTAGTGCAGTAAAGCTCATGATTCGACCACCTTTAACCGTCTTAGATACACGGTTAACTGCGATCAGCTTTTCTTGCAAATCATTAGCTTGTTGTTGTTCTTTAGCCATCTTCCAACCCTACCTTAGAATTTCAGACCAGCTTCGCGAGCAGATTCTGCTAGCGCCGCTACTCGACCGTGGTATTGGAAACCAGAACGATCAAATGCAACTGAAGCTACGCCTTTTTCAAGAGCGCGCTCAGCAACAGCTTTACCAACTGCTTTAGCTGCATCAACGTTACCAGTGTTCTTAACTTGCTCACGGATCGCTTTTTCTACAGTAGAAGCAGCTGCGATAACCTCAGAGCCGTTTGCCGCGATAACTTGTGCGTAAACATGGCGAGGAGTACGGTGTACTACCAGGCGAGTTGCACCAAGTTCTGCAATCTTACGACGTGCACGTGTAGCACGACGGATGCGAGATGCTTTCTTATCCATAGTGATACCTTACTTCTTCTTAGCTTCTTTAGTACGCACATTTTCATCTGCGTAACGAACACCTTTGCCTTTGTAAGGCTCAGGAGCACGGTAAGAACGAATGTCAGCCGCAACTTGACCTACTACTTGCTTATCGCAACCAGTAATGATGATCTCAGTTTGGCTAGGGCACTCAGCTTTAATACCTTCAGGTAGAGCGTGCTCTACTGGGTGAGAAAAACCAAGAGTTAGAGCTACAGAGTTGCCTTTCATAGCAGCACGGTAACCAACACCCTTAAGAGTTAGCTTCTTAGTGAAGCCCTCAGTAACACCCACAACCATGTTATTAACTAGAGCGCGAGCTGTACCAGCTTGTGCCCATGCGTTAGTAACACCTTCTTTCGGACCGAAAGTTAGGTTGGTTTCTTCCTGTGCAATAACTACGGCGCTGTTAAGAACGCGAGTAAGCTCACCTTTGCTACCTTTTACAGTAACTTCTTGGCCGTTTAGTTTCACCTCTACGCCAGCTGGAATAGCGACAGGTGCTTTAGCAACACGAGACATAATCTACTCCTTAAGCTACGTAACAGATGATTTCACCGCCAAGACCTGCTTTACGAGCAGCACGGTCAGACATCAGACCCTTGGAAGTAGAAACAACTGCAATACCAAGACCACCCATCACTGTAGGTAAAGAGTCTTTATTTTTATAAACTCTTAGACCAGGACGTGATACACGCTTGATTTGCTCGATTACAGGTTTAGCTTGGAAGTACTTAAGAGTAACTTCTAGCTCAGGTTTTGCTTCGCTGTTAACAGCGAAG
>NZ_JBFROH010000050.1:82483-89835 GCF_041471425.1 Vibrio sp. 10N.261.52.C2
CTTCGCTGTTAACAGCGAAGTCTACGATGTAACCTTCAGCTTTAAGTAATGCAGCAATTGCAACTTTAAGCTTTGAAGAAGGCATTTTTACAGCAACTTTGTTTGCTGCCTGACCGTTACGAACTCGGGTCAGCATATCCGAAATCGGATCTTGCATGCTCATAAGATTTACTCCAAATGATTAAGTGGCAATTACCAGCTAGCCTTACGAAGACCCGGAATCTCGCCTTTCATGCAAGCTTCACGAACCTTAATGCGGCTTAGACCGAATTTACGTAGGTAACCGTGTGGACGACCAGTTTGGTTGCAACGGTTGCGCTGACGTGATGCACTTGAATCACGTGGAAGAGATTGCAGTTTAAGAACCGCATTCCAACGATCTTCTTCAGATGCGTTTACATCGCTAATGATAACTTTTAGCGCAGAACGCTTTTCAGCGAACTTAGCTACTAGTTTTGCACGTTTAGCTTCACGTGCTTTCATTGATTGTTTAGCCATAACAGTAACCCTACCCTTACTTACGGAATGGGAAGTTAAAGGCAGCCAGCAGAGCTCGGCCTTCCTCATCGGAACCCGCAGAAGTCGTGATAGTGATATCAAGACCGCGGACACGATCGACTTTATCGTAGTCGATTTCCGGAAAGATGATTTGCTCGCGAACGCCCATGCTGTAGTTACCGCGACCGTCAAAAGACTTAGCGCTAACACCACGGAAATCACGTACACGTGGAAGTGCGATAGAGATTAAACGCTCTAAAAATTCCCACATGCGCTCACCACGCAAGGTTACTTTACAACCAATTGGGTAGCCTTCACGAATTTTGAAACCAGCTACAGATTTACGCGCTTTAGTGATAAGTGGCTTTTGACCAGAGATCGTTGCCATATCAGCTGCTGCGTTTTCTAGCAGTTTCTTATCGTTGATTGCTTCACCAACGCCCATATTTAGGGTGATTTTCTCAATCCTAGGGACTTGCATGACGCTTGTGTAGCTGAACTCTTTGGTAAGCTCAGCGACTACAGACGACTTGTAGTAATCATGCAGTTTCGCCATAGTAGAACTCCAAATTACTTCTAATTAGTTAGAAACAGTTTCGCCGTTAGATTTGAAGAAACGAACTTTCTTGCCATCTTCGATACGGAAACCGATACGGTCTGCTTTACCAGTAGCCGCGTTAAAAACAGCAACGTTAGAAGCATCAATAGCTGCTTCTTGTTCAACGATGCCACCTTGTTGACCTAGAGCCGGAACCGGCTTTTGGTGTTTCTTAACAAGGTTGATGCCTTCAACGATAACTTTACCAGTTGTCAGAACCTTAGTTACTTTACCTTTCTTGCCTTTATCTTTACCAGCAAGAATGATTACTTCGTCATTACGACGGATTTTAGCTGCCATATTGCCGCTCCTTACAGAACTTCAGGTGCTAGTGATACAATCTTCATGAATTTCGCGTTACGAAGTTCACGAGTCACAGGACCAAAGATACGTGTGCCGACTGGTTGCTCAGTAGTGTCATTTAACAATACACAAGCATTACTGTCGAAGCGAATGACAGAACCGTCTGGGCGACGAACGCCTTTACGGGTGCGCACTACTACCGCCTTCAGAACATCACCTTTCTTTACTTTACCGCGAGGAATCGCTTCCTTCACTGTAACCTTGATGACGTCACCGATATGTGCATAACGGCGGTGAGAGCCACCCAGAACCTTAATACACATTACCTTGCGCGCGCCAGAGTTATCTGCTGCGTCAAGTGTACTTTGCATCTGGATCATTGTTAGTGCTCCGCTAAATATTAAAACTAGACCCTCTCGGGTCGGGCTGCCTCTTTAAAAGGGACGCGAATTGTACCACCCTTTTTTTAAATTGGGTAGACAAAAAACAAGCGGCTCCAAAAAATAATTTGGAGCCGCTTATAAGTTATAGAATTACAAAGATTAAATCTTCGCTTTTTCTAGAACTTTAACCAATGTCCAAGACTTAGTCTTAGACAGAGGACGACACTCAGCGATTTCAACTTTGTCGCCTAGGCCACAAGTGTTGTCTTCGTCGTGTGCGTGTACTTTAGTCGTGCGTTTGATGAACTTACCGTAAATTGGGTGTTTTACAGTGCGTTCAATAGCAACAACGATAGACTTGTCCATCTTGTCGCTTACTACACGGCCTTGCTGGATGCGGTTAGTTTCGCTCATTATGCGCCTGCCTTTTCAGTCAAAACAGTTTTCACACGTGCGATGTCACGGCGTACAGCTTTTAGAGTATGAGTTTGCTGAAGTTGACCAGTTGCAGCTTGCATGCGCAAGTTGAACTGTTCACGTAGCAAATTCAATAGCTCAGCGTTAAGCTCTTCAACGTTCTTTTCGCGTAGATCTTGTGCTTTCATCACATCACCTGCTTAGTTACAAAAGTAGTTTTAACAGGCAGTTTACGTGCCGCTAGGCGGAACGCTTCACGTGCCAACTCTTCAGGTACGCCATTCATCTCGTACATAACTTTGCCTGGTTGGATTTGAGCAACCCAGTACGCAACTGAACCTTTACCTTTACCTTGACGAACTTCAAGAGGCTTTTCAGTAATTGGCTTGTCTGGGAATACACGAATCCAGATTTGACCTTGACGCTTAATGTGACGTGTCATAGCACGACGTGCCGCTTCGATTTGACGTGCAGTCAGACGACCACGGCCAACAGCTTTAAGACCGAATTCGCCGAAGCTTACTTCAGTACCTTTAGCTAGACCACGGTTACGACCAGTCATAACCTTGCGGAACTTAGTACGTTTTGGTTGTAGCATCGTTCGACTCCTTACTTACGGCCTTTACGCTGCTTCTTAGGCTTATCGCCTTTTGGCTCTACTGCGTTAGCAGCTGGCATACCGCCTAGAATCTCACCTTTGAAGATCCAAACTTTAATGCCGATCACACCGTATTGAGTGTGAGCCGAAGAAGTTGCGTAATCAATGTCTGCACGTAGAGTGTGTAGAGGCACACGGCCTTCACGGTACCACTCAGAACGTGCGATTTCAGCACCGCCAAGACGGCCGCCTACTTGTACTTTGATGCCTTTAGCGCCTAGACGCATAGCATTTTGTACCGCACGCTTCATTGCACGACGGAACATAACACGACGCTCTAGTTGAGACGCGATGCTATCAGCTACAAGCTGACCATCTAGCTCAGGCTTACGTACTTCAGCGATGTTAATTTGCGCTGGTACACCTGCGATTTTAGCTACAGCTGCGCGTAGCTTCTCTACGTCTTCACCTTTCTTACCGATAACAACGCCAGGACGAGCAGTGTGAATAGTCACACGGATGCTCTTAGCTGGACGCTCGATAACGATACGAGATAATGATGCTTTTTGTAGTTCCTTTGTAAGGAACTGACGTACCTTGAAGTCGCCGTCTAGGTTGTCAGCGAATTCGTTGGTATTAGCAAACCATGTAGCATTCCAAGGCTTAACGATGCCAAGACGAATACCATTAGGATGTACTTTCTGACCCATTGCTTACTCTCCTAGTCTTTAGCGATCTGCTACAACAATAGTGATGTGGCTTGAACGCTTCAAGATACGATCCGCACGACCTTTAGCACGAGGCATAATACGCTTCATGATAGGGCCCTCATCTACGAAGATTTTAGCGACATTTAGATCGTCGATATCTGCACCTTCGTTATGTTCCGCGTTAGCGATAGCTGACTCAAGAACCTTCTTAACTAATACAGCAGCTTTTTTGTTGCTGAAAGTTAGAATTTCTAGAGCTTGGTCTACCGACTTACCGCGAATTTGGTCTGCAACTAAGCGAGCTTTCTGTGGAGAAATACGAGCAAAGTTATGTTTAGCTAAAGCTTCCATCATCTACTCCTTATTTCTTCTTAGCTTTCTTATCTGCAGCATGACCGCGATAAGTACGAGTTGGTGCAAATTCGCCCAGTTTGTGACCGATCATTTCTTCGGTAACGAAAACTGGAACGTGCTGACGACCATTATGGACAGCGATGGTCAAACCAATCATTGTTGGGATGATCATTGAGCGACGGGACCAAGTCTTAATAGGCTTTTTGTCTCCGCTTTCCACCGCTTTCTCTACCTTCTTCAGCAAGTGTAGGTCAATAAAAGGACCTTTCTTGAGAGAACGTGGCATGGCGATTCCTCTTTATAAATTATTTAGTGCGACGACGTACGATGTACTTGTCAGTGCGCTTGTTCTTACGAGTCTTGAAGCCCTTAGTAGGAACGCCCCAAGGAGAAACTGGGTGACGACCACCAGATGTGCGGCCTTCACCACCACCATGTGGGTGATCCACCGGGTTCATTACTACACCACGTACGGTTGGACGTACGCCGCGCCAGCGTGAAGCACCAGCTTTACCAAGTTCACGTAGCATATGCTCAGAGTTACCAACTTCACCGATCGTTGCACGACCTTCAGAAAGAACTTTGCGCATCTCACCAGAACGTAGACGGATAGTTACGTATGCACCATCGCGAGCGATGATTTGAGCATAAGCACCAGCCGAACGAGCTAGTTGAGCACCTTTACCAGGCTTAAGTTCAACACAGTGTACAGTAGAACCTACTGGGATGTTGCGCATCGGCAGAGTGTTACCTGCTTTGATTGCAGCATCTACGCCAGATTGAATCTGGTCGCCTGCGTTAACACCTTTAGGTGCAATGATGTAACGACGCTCACCGTCTGCGTACAGAACTAGAGCGATGTTAGCACTACGGTTTGGATCGTATTCTAGACGCTCAACTTTCGCTGGGATGCCATCTTTAGTACGTTTGAAGTCAATTACACGGTAATGGTGCTTATGACCACCACCGATGTGACGTACTGTAATACGACCGTTGTTGTTACGACCACCGTTCTTAGAGTTTTTCTCTAGAAGTGGTGCGTATGGCTTACCCTTGTGTAGGTCAGCGTTAACAACTTTAACGACGTGACGACGACCAGGGGAAGTCGGCTTACATTTAACAATAGCCATTTTTACTACTCCTGTTATTCCGCGCCGCCAACGAAGTCAAGATCTTGACCTTCTTTCAAAGTAACGTAGGCTTTCTTAACGTCTGAACGACGGCCTTCACGCATACCTTGACGTTTGGTCTTACCCTTTAATACAAGAGTATTTACAGACTTAACTTCAACTTCAAATAGCTTTTCTACAGCTGCTTTGATCTCTTTCTTAGTTGCATCTTTAGCTACTTTGAAAACGATAGTGTTCGCTTTCTCAGCTGCCATAGTTGCTTTTTCAGAGATGTGCGGAGCACGTAGAACTTTTAAGATACGCTCTTCAGTGATCATGCTAGCATCTCCTCAACTTGCTTAACTGCGTCAGCAGTCATTAGAACCTTGTCGAAAGCGATTAGTGATACTGGATCAACACCAGCAACATCACGTGCATCTACTTTGTATAGGTTACGAGCAGCTAAGAATAGATTTTCATCTACTTCGCCAGTCACAATCAGAACGTCGCTTAGCTCAAGCTCTTTAAGCTTAGCTACAAGTTCTTTTGTTTTTGGTGCTTCTACAGAGAAGTTATCAACAACGATTAAACGCTCTTGACGAACTAGCTCAGAAAGAATGCTCTTCATAGCACCGCGGTACATTTTTTTGTTTACTTTTTGGCTGTGATCTTGTGGTTTCGCAGCAAAAGTAACACCACCTGTACGCCAGATTGGGCTACGAATTGTACCAGCACGTGCGCGGCCAGTACCTTTTTGACGCCATGGCTTAGCGCCACCGCCAGATACTTCAGAACGAGTCTTTTGAGCACGAGTACCTTGACGAGCACCTGCTGCATATGCAACAACTACTTGGTGTACAAGAGCTTCGTTGAAGTCACGTCCGAAAGTAGTCTCGGAAACAGTTAGTGCATCAGCACCTTTAACCATCAATTCCATTACTTACTCCTAGACGTTATGCTTTAACAGCAGGTTTTACGATCACGTTTCCGCCTGTTGAGCCCGGTACTGCACCTTTAATAAGGAGTAGATTGCGCTCAGCGTCAACACGTACGATCTCTAGGTTTTGAGTCGTTACACGCTCAGCACCCATGTGACCTGCCATTTTCTTGCCTTTAAACACGCGGCCTGGAGTTTGACATTGGCCAATTGAACCCGGTGCGCGGTGAGACAAAGAGTTACCGTGAGTCATATCTTGAGTAGAGAAATTCCAACGCTTGATAGCGCCTTGGAAGCCTTTACCTTTAGATGTACCAGTAACGTCTACTTTTTTAATTTCGTTGAAAAGTTCTACGTTTAGCTCAGCGCCAACTTCAAACTCTTCGCCGTTTTCTAAACGGAATTCCCAAAGACCGCGACCTGCTTCTACACCCGCTTTCGCGAAGTGACCAGCTTCAGGTTTAGTTACACGGTTAGCTTTCTTAGCACCAGTAGTTACTTGGATTGCTGCGTAGCCGTCTGTCTCAAGAGTTTTAACTTGAGAAATACGGTTCGCTTCAACCTCAACAACAGTTACTGGGATAGAAACGCCTTCTTCAGTAAATACGCGGGTCATACCCACTTTACGTCCGACTAGACCAATCATTATTCTTATCTCCCTTAACCTAGGCTGATTTGAACATCAACGCCAGCTGCAAGATCAAGACGCATTAGAGCATCAACAGTTTTATCTGTTGGCTCAACGATGTCGATCAAACGCTTGTGAGTACGGATTTCGTACTGATCACGTGCATCTTTGTTGACGTGTGGAGAGGTAAGAACAGTGAAACGCTCTTTACGAGTAGGAAGTGGAATAGGACCACGAACCTGTGCGCCAGTACGTTTTGCTGTTTCAACGATTTCCGCAGTTGAAGCATCGATTAGCTTGTAATCAAACGCTTTAAGGCGGATACGAATACGTTGGTTCTGCATGAGACAGAGCTCCAATTATTAAAAATTACACAAACAATATCGCCACTCAAACCCGATAAAACGAGAGAATGCCGATTGATTTATGTGAAACCGTAGCACCCAAAATTAGGACGCATTGTCAGTTAACTTTTGAAGTAAACAAGAAGTTTACTATTTTTATTAACCGCGAACATAAGCTGAGTATACATTACTAGGTAAGACCTACTCCTCAGTGCTCATTGGTTCACAACCAGCGTTAGCCAGTGCGATGCATTATACAGATCACACTTTAGTATGCAAGTAGTGTTGGAAAAATAATCGCAATTTATTGGAAGTTGGTTTTGTATCGAGAGGGAAGAAGACAGATGGAAGGTAATATTTCTTTTGAGAAAACAAAAGGGAAGCCGAAGCTCCCCTTTTCAGATGCGTGCTCTTCTAATGAAGAGAGTGCAAAAATCTAAATGCTATTAAGCGAAGATTTTAGCTACAACACC
>NZ_JBFROH010000051.1:0-5937 GCF_041471425.1 Vibrio sp. 10N.261.52.C2
CACATTTCAGGACGGGACAAGATATTAAAAAAGGCGTATTGATTAAATCAGTACGCCTTTTTATTTGAGTTCTTTTCAACAATTACTTTTCTAGCATTGCCAACTTATCACACACACCATTCCACTTTTCAGCGTCATCCATTGGTGCTTTTACTTCCGTTTGCACAGGCCAAATCTCAGCGAGCTCTGCGTTCACTTCGATGAAGATCTTTTGATCTTCTGGCAGTTCGTCTTCTTGGAAGATTGCTTGAGCATCACATTCAGGTACACACAAGCCACAATCAATACATTCGACTGGGTTGATTACCATGAAATTTGGGCCTTCATGGAACGCATCTGCGGGGCACACTGCCACACAGTCTGTGTATTTACATTGAATACAATTATCGCCTACGACAAATGCCATGATGCTCTGCTCTATAAGTTAGTCAAAATTGAAGAATGGGGATAATACTCATCCCAAAGCAAAATTCAACATCATACGGCTCTAATATCGTGTCTATTTGCTCCATGTTTCCAAATTAGTATGACAGATAAATCAATTTCTCGTAAAATGCGCGCCATTGTGAGCTTATCGCTTCTTTGAACATCAGCGTTTCCATCAAACTCTGTATTAAGAAACGATCTAGCTAAGACACCTATAAAAACGAGACATCGAAATGATACGTTTAACCGAAATTAAACTCCCACTAGACCATGAAGAGTCTGCTATTCAAGACGCTATTGAAGCGAAACTTGGTATTAACTCTGATCAGGTACTCTCTTTTAATATCTTTAAACGTGGCTACGATGCTCGTAAGAAATCAAAGATCTTACTTATCTACACGCTTGACGTTCTCGTTGAAAACGAAGCTGAGTTGTTAGAACAATTCATTAGCGACCCGCACGTAAAAGTGACTCCTGATATGGAGTACAAGTTTGTTGCTAAAGCGGTTGAGAACCAAACTGAGCGCCCTGTGGTTATCGGTTTTGGCCCATGTGGTCTATTCGCTGGCCTAGTGCTTGCTCAAATGGGTTTCAACCCAATCATCGTTGAGCGTGGTAAAGAAGTTCGTGAGCGTACGAAAGATACCTTTGGTTTCTGGCGTAAGCGTACGCTGAACACAGAATCAAACGTACAGTTTGGTGAAGGCGGCGCAGGTACTTTCTCTGACGGTAAGCTGTACAGCCAAGTTAAAGATCCAAAGCACTACGGCCGTAAAGTAATTGAAGAGTTCGTTGCTGCGGGTGCACCAGAAGAAATTCTATACGTAAGTAAGCCGCACATCGGTACCTTTAAACTGGTTACCATGATCGAAAAGATGCGCGCTTCTATCATTGAACTTGGTGGCGAAATCCGTTTCAGCACTCGTGTTGACGACGTTCATATGGAAGATGGTCAAATCACTGGCCTAACGCTTTCTAACGGTGAAGAGATCAAATCTCGTCACGTGGTATTGGCTGTTGGCCACAGTGCTCGTGACACGTTTGAAATGCTGTACGATCGTGGCGTTTACATGGAAGCGAAGCCTTTCTCTGTTGGTTTCCGTATCGAACACAAGCAATCGATGATCGATGAAGCTCGTTTCGGTAAGAACGCAGGCAACCCAATCCTAGGTGCTGCGGACTACAAACTCGTTCACCACTGTAAGAATGGCCGCACTGTATACAGCTTCTGTATGTGCCCAGGTGGTACTGTGGTTGCTGCAACGTCTGAAGAAGGCCGCGTAGTAACGAACGGCATGAGCCAATACTCTCGTGCAGAACGTAACGCAAACAGCGCGATCGTTGTAGGTATCGACCCAGAGCGTGATTACCCAGGTGACGCACTGGCTGGTATCCGTTTACAACGTGAACTAGAAAGCGGCGCTTATGTTCTTGGTGGTGAAAACTACGATGCACCAGCTCAAAAAATCGGTGACTTCTTGAAAGGTCGCGATCCAAGTGCAATCGGTGAAGTACAACCGTCATTCACGCCGGGTATCCACCTGACTGATATTTCAAAAGCGCTGCCTGATTTTGCTATCGAAGCGATTCGTGAAGCAATCCCAGCGTTCGAGAAGAAGATCAAAGGTTTCTCTACGCCAGACGGCCTACTTACCGGTGTTGAGACACGTACGTCTTCTCCTGTATGCATCAAACGTGGCAAAGACTTCCAAAGCATCAACCTTAAGGGCTTCTTCCCGGCTGGTGAAGGTGCAGGCTACGCAGGCGGTATCCTGTCTGCTGGTATCGACGGCATTAAGGCCGCAGAAGCGCTAGCACTATCAATGGTAGAGCAGAACCAAGCTGAGAAGATTGAGATCGCTTAAGCGCTTTCGATAAAGCAAAGCTAGATCGCGATCAACCAAAACTAAAAATCCAGTGCCTTGTCGACACTGGATTTTTTTATTGCATAAAGGTATCTAAAATTATTTAGTCACGACTTCGGCAGCGTTACTTACAAGTCTCTTTTGACCAATTCACACCATCATTTGAACACTCAAATAAACTTGTCCCATTCTGGTAATAATAACCTTTAGTCCAGTTCCCTTGAGAATATTTAGACGTTATCGTCTGAGTATAATCAAACGGTGTATTTTCAATGAACGCATACTTATGTCGGTTCCAGCTGTCAGAACCATATGAACTGTTGTCATTAAAATCTACCGATAGGTAGTTGAGTGCATCAAAGTCGCTGCGCGACACTCTATCCAATGAATCACCGAGATTAACCCACTCGGGATGTGGTGCGTTATTCTCAAAATTAAATTTCGCTTGTACTTGGGTAAACTGATCTTTGTAGTCACCGACAAGATCTGCCGACAAGGTTTGCATGAATCCAGCACCGACATTTTGACGTGAACAACTGTCCCAATCAGGTTGTTTAGACCAACCACGGTTCAACACACCAAAGGTCGCGAGTGAGTTAGGTAAAATCTGTTGCTTGATGGTCTCTTTCACCGAACATGAATATTCCGTTCCATCACTATCCAATGAGAACCAAGCTTCTTTGTCATATTCCAAACCATTTTTCTTTTGGCTATTACGCTCAATATGCTTATTTAACGCCAGTTCTGTCTGCAAGTCAGCTGAAACTTCATGTTCAATGACAATCAGCTTATCCGCAGTCATCACTGTTTTAACTTTATACCACTTATTAATTTCGTTCTTCTTGGAGTAATCCCAATGCTGCCAGTAATAGTCAACATAAGCTTGCTGGGCTGTCGGGTTCTCTTTTTGAATCTCTTTGGTCTCTTGATACGACTTTTTAATGGCAGGCATCATCTTCTGCGCTAAATCGTAGAGCTCAGTATTTTGATCTTTAACGAAATCACCATACAAGTCCTCTACTGCGATGTTGTATCGGTTCGCAATTCGGAAGTCATGCTCTTTCACATTTTGGATAATGCTATTTTGGGTGTTCACGGCTTGCTTCAAAGCAGAGCAACTGTTTAAACCACCTTTATACAAGTCGGCTTGGATCTGATTCCATAAAACAGTTGTCAGTGGCGTAGTCGACTTAATTTCTTGCTCAGAACTCACCGTCATGACTGGCGGAAAGATTAACTGATAAGGTTCAGTAATCGGTGTGTTTGGGCTGTCTGCATCAATAGCGCCTACTGGCACGTTCACTACGATTGGAGCGTAGTCCATACAGTCTGAGTTAGAGCCCGTCAAAGATAGCTCATAGCTGCCCTCATCGTCCGTGACACTGCTAGGCTCACCTTCATCTAATACGCCATTATAATTGATATCTAGAAACGCGGTCGCCCCGGAAATATACCCGTCAATGGCGACACCTTGTAAGGTTCTCGTTTGAGGAGCAGGAGCACTTGTGTTGCTACCACCGCCTCCTCCGCCACAAGCCGTAAGGCCAACAGCTATAAGTGCGATAGAAATAAGCTTAAGTTTCATTCGATTAGATCCTAATGAAATACATTATAAATGGAATTGTCATTGGGGGGATGACCGGAAATGACTGTGATAGTCATAGCCAGCCATAATAGCGATTGGCATTAGAAAGAAACACGAAAGGGTGATAGCCGATTCGTGCATGTTTTCATTTTGAACAGAAACTAAAAGATAGGGAAATGGGGTTAAAAATGGACTAATTACTTCTCGTTCGAAGCTATCCAAAGCTTATAAAAATCACTATAACCGGTTTGGTTAATCTCTACCCCATGAACCTCAACACTATTAAAAACCTTCTCTTTGCCGTGAAATAACGGACAAAGTAACTTCTGTTGATAAAGCGAACCTTCAATCTCTTTCAACTCGCGCATTGGGTCCTCGCCACTGACAGCAGCTCTAACTCTCTCGCAATGCGCCTTCATCTCAGAATTGTTGAAAATGAATCTGAGCCCAGAGGAAGCAAGTAGCCAATCGTAAAGGCCATAATCGGCTGGCTGTTCGATAACTTCTTCAATGAATAACAAGTCTGCCGACTCACTCATGGAGCTAGGGTCACTGATATTGGTAAGCTCAACAACTTCAATAGCGACACCCGTTTTTACAATCGTTTGTTGCAGCCAGTCCGCCATATCTTGAAGTAAAGGAATCGTCATTCTAGGTCGTGTTAATACAACCGTGCCCGTCAAAATAGGAATGGGATTGCTGGATGTTAATTTACTCGGCGAGAAAGACAGATCATCCGTCACCATATCAGCATCAAACTCTTTACTGCTGGACTTGATAAACGATACCAACCTGTCGAGTTCTTCAGGGGTTATGCCCGAGTTTTCTCTACGATTAACCGCAAGATACGAAAGTGCATTGATTGTGGTTTCTTCTGCTACGCCAGATTGATTAAAACTCAGAGTGTGATCATTCAAACCTTCTATGTCGGTGAGCGTTATCTGTTCTAACAAGGCATTTTGAGCAAAGTAACCTCGGTGACGTTTAAGAACCAAGCACTCTTCGCTCCAATCGTCTAATGAGAAAGGTCCGGTTCCGATATAGGCACTGCGCCCGCTCGAAAAATAAGTACGCTTGCAGCGGTAAATAGACGCGTGTGGGCTAGTCAAAGCATAGAGAAACATTGGGTTTGCGTGTGTCAGCTCAATAGTCAGTTGTTTATCACCCACCACTTGAACATCACTGACCTGATCAAATAAAGACTGTACTGGCCCTTCGATATTTTTTAGCTGCAACAAACATTGAGCAACATCTTTGGCCGTTAAAGTTTCACCGTCATGGAATAACACATTCGGTCTCAACCAAAAATGCAGAAATCGCCCTTCCACCTTCCAATGGTGCGCGAGGCTCGCTTGGGGATTTCCCTCATGGTCTTGGACGAGTAACGTATTGTATAGACTTCTTAAGATGTGATGTTCTGCGGTTCGGTATGTTTTTGCTGGCTCAAGGTTATCGACCCACGGATATTGAGTGATCAGCAAATGGTCATGTTGTTGATTGAACAGACTATGTTTTTCAGTCGCTAGCGTCAGTGCCTTTATTGCAGCATCACCATAGCTTTCTAGAAGACGAGGAATAACGTTAAAGCACCCTTGTTCCAACTGAAGCGCTAACACTTGTTCTAATGCTTCGGGAAAGCTGACCAAAATTCTAAACTGGCTAAGCTTCCCTCTTCCTTTGGACGGAATCCAACAAATCCAGCGATATTCCGATAAGCATTTAAGAATGATCGAAGTGTTTCTGCGAGAGGTCGATAGCGAGTGTTCAAGATCATCGATCGTTAGGTGATACTCTTCACCTAATTCATACTTTGCAATAAGCTGCTGAAGTCTACGTAAGTTAGCGTCGTTCAATGGATATCCGAATCAAGCGTCTAGTGGAACGAGAATAGCTGTAACCCAAATGGGAGGTCTATTTACTCATTCAAGTTGGAATATGCTGTATGAAACTGTTGATATAAATAATATCAAGATCCAACTTAATTGATAAACACCTCTTTTAGCAAACCAAATAATCACTGATCGTGCATATTCAGTGGCAAAAATAAGGTTCATCGCGGAT
>NZ_JBFROH010000052.1:0-79651 GCF_041471425.1 Vibrio sp. 10N.261.52.C2
TCTTCATCTGAATGGTTTTTGAATGGTGGCATTGGGATGATGAAACACTAGCAGAAATATTGCCACCATTCCAAAAAGATTGCGGTGAGTTTTTGGCTTACTTTGAGCAAGTCTAACCCCAATATATTTTAAGTCTGAAACTAAAAAAGCAGCCTAAGTGGCTGCTTTTTCGTTTAATAACTTTATAGCGGTTTAGCTGGCAAGCCGTTTAGTTCGCTAACTGATTAATTAGAAAGCTTAGCCTCGACTTGCCCAAGTGCGCGTTGGTACATAAACCAAGCACATGTACCGGCAAGCACATTACCCACCATGGCACCCCAGAACAGGCCTTCAATACCAGCAAGCTGCGAACCAATCCACAAGCAAGGCAAGAAGAAGGCGAACAGGCGCAGTGCTGATATCGTTAAGGCAGTATAAGACTTACCAAGCGCATTCGAGATAGAAACCATCAGCATACAGATACCCAACGGCCCTAAACTGATAGGAACGATAAGTAAGTGGTAGTTCAAAATGGTCGAGACTTCGTCTTCGCTGGTCATGAGATTTGCCAACCCGCCAGAGAACATCCAAGTTACCAGTGCGATCACCAATTGGAATCCTAATACAAACATCACGGCAATCTTCACAAGACTACGTATGTTCCCTAGGTTCTTTTCTCCCAACATTCGGCCAATCATAGGTGGCATCGACATAGTCAGAGCAAGCACTGCAACAATCGAAAAGAACTCAAAACGTGAACCTAGCGCCCAAGCTGCAACGGCTGCTGTGCCGTAGCCTGCAAGCAGTTTGGTGGCGAGCATCGAAGAGACTGGTGGCAGTAGCTGACTGATCATCGCAGGCCCCATGATGTTTCCTATAGAACGAATACTCTTGCCGATATCAAGATCGTGCCAGTCGAATGTCATCCAATGCTTCTTAGTTACCTTAGGAGCAACGATAAAGATACCCGCACCGAACGCCAAGATGGTCGCAATCGCGGCTCCGTTGATGCCCATGTCGAGCGTGAATATGAAAATCGGGTCCAATATCAAGTTGATGATGCTGGTCGCGATCATCATCGAACCGGGCAGCATGGTATTACCATTGGCACGACACACACTGTAGAAAAAGTAGAGCAGTGCGCCTGTCCAAGAGCTTACCAGCCAATAGATCCAGTAATAATCAATGATCGGCAGTACCGTCGGTGGTGCATCGAGGAGTTGTAAAATAGGACCACGCAACAGATAGATGATGACCGAGAACAGCGCGACACTCACACTGCCCATCGCAACGACTAATCCGCCGAGCTGTTTGGCATAGCGTATCTCGTTAGCCCCAATAGCTCTCGCGATCACAGCCGTTGTCGCGATGCCTAGTCCGACTTGAATCCCGATAATGATCATCTGAATTGGTAGCGTGAAGCCTTGAACCGCGAGCGGCAGTACGCCTAACTGGCCAATAAAAGCACTGTCTACAAGTTGGAAGCTCATCAGGGAGAGCACCCCAAACAGCATTGGCCATGTCATTGTATAGAGTTGTCGGCCAAGAGAAGGCGAGGGAGTTGCGGTCGTAGAATTCATAACACTCTTATCAGTCTTGAAGGTAGGTTTGTCGTAGTGACAATCCATTCAATGAAGAATTGCGTAAAGGATAACGTAACGTTAGCTCGATACCAATAAATGTCATTAAATCTATCGATATTACCTTTGCACAGTTTCATCGGTATGTGAGCATTGTGCAATGCAACTTTATGCGTTCGCTTATTGAAATTTAAGGTGTCGTATCTTGTTTCTGAGTTTTATATTAGCGGATTGGGTCTAAAGGTTTTCCATTCGACTATTTCTAATGTTTCGCTTTATCCCGATAACTTGGTGGCGTGACTCCAACCCAACCTTTGAATGCACGATTGAAATTACTCAAGTCGCTGTAACCCACTTGCCAACTGATGTCTTGAACAGAAAGGTTGGTCTCTTCAAGTAGCTGTTTTGCTTTAGCTTCCCGAACTTGTTCTTTGGCTTGTTTAAAGAGAATGTTTTTGCTCTTCAGGTTTCTCTGCAGCGTTCGTTTTGTCATGCCGAGCATGGTCGCAAACCACTCAATATTGAACCAAGGTAGAGTCGCATAGGTGTCTATTAATATCTCGACAGCGTGATGCCAATCTTGGGTACTATTTCGTTCTGAAATGGCACGATAATCATCGGGCAGCGGAATCGAGAACGCACCGTATTGCTCTTCAAACTGAATATCAGAATCAAAGAAATGCTTAGGTAATTTACGTGCGCTGTTGTTCTTAGAGACCAACTTGGCGTGTGATGGTTGCCAGCGACTGTCAATGAACTTACGGCATAGGCTAATCACGGTCAGGGCGCGAAACCATTCTGCTTGTTCAAAACCTGAGGTCGATGGGTCATAGCAACTTCGATGACACAGCCACCACAATCCATCGCTTTTTTCCGTCCATATGGTGACGTGATTACTTAAGGTCGATATTTCAGTAATCAAGCAGCGTACCGCTTGCTCGAGAGAAGTGCATTGTTCAATTTTTCGGTCTAGCTCAGGTGACAATTGCTCTAGAGAGGCCTTACGTCCAACCTCAATCCCTATCGAATAGCCAAACTTACGCTCAAGGCCATGAATGAAGCGAATCACGTCTTGTGTAGGAAGCCATTGATTGGATTGTGTCAGTTCAATGGGTAGACCGCACGCAACGGCGACGGTGCGCCAATCCAGTCTATGTTTGTCACAATACTGAATATATGGAGCAATGTTACTGGTCGAAGTGAGCAGTATGCTGGTGGTGTTCGATGATGCTTTCATTGTTTTGTGCCTACCATTAAATGTCATCAAGTGACCTAATTAAGTGTAGCGCATCTCCCTATACTTTTCCTAACCCAAACAGGAGAACAATTATGAAACTTAAACACATTGCCGTTCTAGTATCGTTAGCGACCCCATCATCATTTGCTCTTGCAGCAAACCCAGTTGAAGAAGCTCTGAAAGTTGAAGGTGCTCAAGTTACCTTGACCGTGAAAGAGGCGAGCACAGCATTTACCCCAAGTTTTACTGACTCAGCTCGTGAGTTATTCAATAACTTTCATTGGCAGATGGGCGGCGACCACAGCGTTTACTACAACATGCACATGAGTGAGTTTCTACCAACGGCACTGGCGGCTCCAAACGAAGAGTACAAGCCTTTAGTCAAAAATATCGACCCACGACTCGCTGCACTGAAAGTTGATACTGAAAGCAAAGGTCAGTTGACAATGGATGAGTACTTGGCGGATGAACAGTTCCGTACCCAAGGCTTTATGTTGATTCACAAAGGGGAGATCGTTTACGAAGCTTACCCAGGTATGAAGCCGACAGATACGCACGTTTGGGCATCTACAGCAAAAACGACGGTTGGCACAGTGATCGCAATGTTAGTGGAAGAGGGCAAAGTCGACCCTGAAAAAGAGATCGCTGAGTATGTTTCTGAATTGAAAGGAACGAACTGGGATGGCATCACAGTACACCAAGTTCTGAACATGTCGACCGCGCTAGACAATGAAGAGACATTAGAGTCTATCTTGAACCCAGACTCTGATGTGGTGCGTTTCTTTGCGGCATCGTTTAACTCACCTCGTGCAAAAACGGGTGAAATGGAAACTTGGATGGAAGTGGCTCAAGGTGCACAGAAACTGGAAGGTGAAAAAGCCGGTGACCATTTCCGTTACGCATCTATCAACACCATGGTGCTGACTAAGTTAGTTGAAAACGTTGAGAACAAAACTTGGACTCAAGTATTCGAAGATCGTGTTTGGTCAAAAGTGCACGCACGTCAACCAATGCAATTCAACTTGACGCCAGATGGCATGGCGATCGCGGTTGGTTTGGTTTCATCAACGGTAGAAGATATGGCTCGCTGGGGAACACTATTTACACCTAGCTGGAAAGCGGTGGCTGATGAGCCAGTGGTGTCACAAGCTGTGATTGATCGTATCCGCAACGGCGGTGATCCAAAAGCATTCGTAGGTACTAGCAAAGAGAGCAGTTCACTGCACGCATACAACGAAAAAGCAGACTACAACGCATACCAATTTGATTTCATTTTCAATGACGGTGCAATGTCGAAAAGTGGCAACCTAGGCCAATTTATTTACATCGATCCTGCACGTGACTTTGTGGGTGTGATGTTCTCAACCAACCCATACCACTCAGGTTTTGGTGAGAATAAAGGCCCTGCACTAATGCGTTCGGCAGCAAAACTACTTGCTGACAAGTAATCTATTTATTACCTAACAGGATGTTCCAGGCTTCAAGGAGGAAGCAAACGACTTTCGAGAGATATAATGAAAAAGTTTGCTCTATTAATCCCGTTGAGTTTAGGTCTAGCCCTTCCTGCACATGCCGATTCAGATTCCGAACGTGTTATCGATCCTGCTGATGTCACTAAAGTGTATACTCAAGCTGCATTGATGCTGAATGGTAGTTCAGATATCCAATTTCAAGGGCAAGTTTCTGGCGGTTTAGAAAACGGTCAGCAGTTTGCCCTACTGGCCGAAGGGACGTTTGTCGATGAAAGCAACACAGCGCTTCGCGATCCAGACAAATTCGGTACAGAGTACAGCAACTCTAGAATTCAGTACTTCCACGTCTTTGAAACAGGGACGAAAGCTACGCCTAAAGTGGGTCTTTCATTAGATTATATTAATACGCGCAACAGTATTAAAAATGACTTATTGTCGGTTGGCGGTGTTGTTGCGATTAATCCAGCTTATACCGGTGGATTCCTGGTATTTCCAAGAGCAGGACTGATGACTGGTAGTATGGAGATCCCTGGCGTCACTTCATCTAAAGATGATTTAACGGGATACTCGCTTGGTTTGATTACCGCGAAGCATCTCGGTGACTCTGGCGCTTATGTGTCTTTGGTTCCTGAGTGGCAAGATCTTTCTGGTGATGATATCGACATGCAAAACTTCTCATTTAAAACATCGTTAAATGTGCCGATGAACACTGCAAGAACTTGGTGGTTGAATACGCGCTATGACATTACCAAAGCGGATGTTGATGTGAAAGGTGTGCCAATGCCGAATGGTTGGCAAACCGAGGCTTGGGTTGGTGTGAGATACTACTTCTAGCGCTCTAGCCAGCTAATTTGCAAAGAACCTAGAAAAGCCAGTCAACGTGACTGGCTTTTGTCGTTAAGGTACCGCGTGAAGCGTTACTTATTTACTTATTTACTTATTTATTAACAACGTTACCTAGCTTCAACCACGTATCGATAACCGTATCCGGGTTTAGTGAAACAGAGCTGATGCCTTGCTCCATTAACCACTCTGCTAGGTCGTCATGGTCAGATGGGCCTTGGCCACAAATACCCACGTATTTACCCGCTTTGGTTGCCGCATCGATCGCCATTTTCAGCATTGCTTTCACGGCTGGGTTACGCTCATCGAAGAGGTGTGCCACATCGCCTGAATCTCGGTCGAGGCCAAGTGTCAGTTGCGTCATGTCGTTTGAGCCGATAGAGAAGCCATCGAAGTACTTCAAGAACTCATCAGCCAAGATTGCGTTCGATGGTAGCTCACACATCATGATCACTTTCAGACCTTGGTCGCCACGGCGAAGGTCGAATTTAGCCAGAATGTCGATAACCGATGCCGCTTCGCTTGGCGTGCGAACGAATGGGATCATGATTTCAACGTTCTTAAGGCCCATTTCGTTGCGAACGCGTTTGATCGCTTGAGTTTCTAGCTCGAAACAGTCTTCGAATACTGGTGAGATGTAACGAGATGCACCACGGAAGCCCAGCATTGGGTTCTCTTCATGCGGTTCAAACGTTTTACCGCCGACTAGGTTGCTGTACTCGTTCGACTTAAAGTCAGACATACGTACGATCACACGCTTAGGCCAGAATGCAGAAGCGATAGTCGCGATGCCTTCTGTTAATTTGCTTACGTAGAAATCGATAGGATCTTTGTAGCCACGAATACGTTCGTTGATTTCCGCTTTTAGCTCATCCGTTTGTGCATCGAAGTTAAGCAGCGCTTTAGGGTGAATACCGATCATCTTGTTGATGATGAATTCTAGACGAGCAAGGCCAACACCTTCGTTCGGGATTTGTGCAAAGTCGAAGGCACGATCTGGGTTACCCACGTTCATCATTACTTTGGTTGGTAGCATTGGTAGCTCATCAACCTCAGAACGTTTGATTTCAAAATCGAGTTCGCCGTTGTAAACGTAGCCTGTTTCGCCTTCTGAACATGACACTGTCACGGTATCGCCATCGTTTAGGCTGCTTGTTGCGCTACCACAACCAACAATCGCTGGGATACCAAGCTCGCGAGCAATGATCGCAGCGTGACAAGTACGGCCACCACGGTTAGTCACAATCGCAGACGCTTTCTTCATCACAGGTTCCCAGTCTGGGTCTGTCATGTCAGTTACCAGCACGTCGCCTTCTTGAACCAGTGACATTTGGTCTAGAGAATCAACCAAGCGAACAGGGCCAGAGCCGATACGCTGACCGATAGCGCGGCCTTCAACCAAGACATCCGCCTTATTGTTTAGCTCGTAACGCTCGATAACGTTTTGGTCGCTTTGAGAACATACGGTTTCTGGGCGAGCCTGAACGATGTAAAGCTTGCCGTCGATGCCATCTTTCGCCCACTCAATGTCCATTGGACGTTGGTAGTGCTTCTCGATGATCATCGCTTGTTTTGCTAGCTCTTTGATCTCTTCATCGTTGAGTGAGAACTCGTTACGCTCTTGAGTGTCGGTGTCGATGATATCGACTTGCTTACCGATCTCTTGATTGGTCGAGTAGATCATCTTGATCAACTTAGAACCAAACGTCTTTTTAACGATTGGGTAGTGACCCGCTTCTAACATTGGCTTGTGAACGTAGAACTCGTCTGGGTTCACAGCACCTTGTACAACCATTTCACCCAAGCCCCAAGAAGAGGTGATGAATACCACTTGGTCGAAGCCAGACTCAGTATCAAGCGTGAACATCACACCTGAAGAGGCTTTGTCTGAGCGAACCATGCGCTGGATACCCGCAGACAATGAAATGCCACGGTGGTCAAAGCCTTGGTGTACACGGTAAGAGATAGCGCGGTCGTTAAAGAGTGACGCGTAAACGTGCTTGGTTGCTTCGAGTACAGCATCGATGCCTTTCACGTTAAGGAAGGTCTCTTGCTGGCCTGCGAAAGAAGCATCTGGAAGATCTTCTGCGGTTGCCGATGAACGAACCGCTACAGACAATTCTTCGTTGTCTTCAATTAGCTCACGGTAGTTCTCACGGATGTCTTGCTCTAGTGATTCTGGGAAGGGTGCATCTAGAACCCATTGTCGAATCGTTGCACCTGTCTTACGCAGTGCGTCAACGTCTTCAACATCAAGTTCATCAAGTAGTTGGTGAATGCGCTCATCAAGACCTTTGTAATCAAGAAAGTCGTTAAACGCATAAGAGGTGGTAGCAAAACCATTAGGTACAGAAACACCAGCATTGGACAGGTTAGAAACCATCTCGCCCAGTGAGGCGTTCTTACCGCCGACTTTGTCGACATCTTCCATGGATAGGCCATTGAACCATAGGGTATTATTTTGCATTTATTTCTCCAGAAACATAGCAAGCATTGTAGGGATTTAAAGGCAAACGATTACGTATCAGTTTAAAAAAATGTAAATTATTTTTTAAAGCTGTGGGGGACGTAATAGTCAGCAGGGTTTCGTTATATATATTATGGTTCCCATCCTACTCAAAATAATTTTAAACATTAAATAAAAAATGCAAATTGATATCCAAAGTCGTGATGTATTCTATGTTTCTGATGGAACGGCCATAACATGTGAGACTTTAGGGCATGTTGTTCTAGGTCAATTCCCTTTTAAAGCCAATGAAAAAACCTTTCCGTTTGTGGAAAGTGAGGACAAACTTTCTGATTTATTAAAAGAGATTGAAATTTCGTATCGTGATACCGGATTAGAACCGCTAGTGTTCTTTTCGATTGTGATACCTGATATCAAAACCAAATTGCTAGAAGCGCCCGCGCACTGTTATGACGTGTTAGAGAGCATCGTGCAGAAAGTACAGGATGACATTCAGATGGCGCCTGTTCCTAAGTTGCAGCGCTCACGCAGTGTAAACAAGGACTCGGTGAAGTATTTCGACCGTATTGCTGCGATTGAGTACACGCTCGCGCATGATGATGGCATCACGCTAAAAGGGCTGGAAGAAGCCGACATCATCTTGTTGGGTGTTTCTCGAAGTGGCAAAACACCAACAAGTTTGTATATGGCGATGCAGTTTGGCTTACGCGTAGCAAACTACCCATTTATCCACGATGACTTGGCACGCTTAAAGCTGTTGCCAGAGTTTGAGATCTACCGACATAAGCTGTTTGGTTTGACCATTGATGCAGAAAGGCTCACTGAAATTCGTGAGAACCGCTTAGCAGGCAGCGAATACGCCAGTGACTCACAATGTGTGTATGAATTGCAAACGGTAGAGGCGATGTTCCGTCGAGAAGCGATACCTTACATCAACACCTCTTCACTATCGGTTGAAGAAATTTCGACACGAATCTTGGAGCGAACAGGTTTGAGAAGGCGTCTGCTGTAAGACAAAGCCTTAGAGAAATAGAATGGCCAGATAAAAGAAAATCGAAGCTCGCAGTTTACACCTGAGAGCTTCGATTTTTTGTTTGTGCTCGTTGTAGTCGCTTGCGAGTCAGAGCTTGTTTTCTTAATCAGAGCTTGCTTTCTTAATCGAGATAGCTTTCTAGCGAAGTAAAGACAGCTTTAGCGTTTCACTTTTCTTTTCTAACCAGCGTTCAAGTGCTGGTGGCCATGTGATGCTTGGTTCTACGCAAAAGCCACGAAGCATCGAGAAATACACCGCTTGATCGACTAGAGGCAGTGATGACTCACCATTCTCTAGATCCAGTAAGAGTTCGGCATCTTTCAGTAATGGGTTAATCAGTTGAACGAACTGAGGCGTCTTTTCTAACAGTTCTTCAAAGTTAAAACCTTCGGTCTCTTTACTGGCACGCCAAGCTTCTTTGGCTCCAGCAGAGCGATATTCAGCCAAGTCGAGGTTCCACCAACGTGGGCGTCCAATCTGTTGAGTAAGAGGGAATGCGCGAGTTTGGAACACAGTCACTTGCTCAGATGGCACACGCTGCTCATCGCTTGATTTCAAGTCCATGAAGTACGCGATGATATCTAGGCTCTCTGCCATGATAGAGCCATCGTCTTTTTGTAAGACGGGTACCATCTTTTTACCGATCAGATCGATAAGGGTTTGGGCATCATCATAATCGACAGAAACAAGCTCAATGTTCAAGCCTAGCGATTGAGCAATGTAGGAGACTCTTGCACAGAAAGGGCAGTGATCGTAAATGTAAAGCTTCATAGCTTCCCTCATTCGGGTCTTTCTTAGTATAAGATGATGCTAATGTACCAGAAACTTTCGCAGACAATAAGCCTTTGTTAACAAGAACTATTCACTGCGATTAAGTGCACGGGAATATCAAGAGAACGATGAGAATAAGCACCTAGTGTAGAAACTCGTTGCCTAATTCTATTGTCAGTTGAGTGCGGTTTTATTGTAACGAGTAAGCTAATGAGAAAGCTGGTGGGTAAATGACGGGCATAAAAAAGGCTCTGGCTGCTTACTCTAATGCAGAAGAGTGAAGTCAGCCAAAGCCTCAATTTTGTTACCTTTAGTAGAGTGACTACTAAAAGGGCAGAGTGGTTAAACTATGCTTTTTTAAGATCTTGCGCTGGGTAAGTAAGCGTCATTGCGCCTTCTACCGTTGTAACGTGAACGTAGCCGCCACCAGCACTTAGGCCAGTTACTACCATTTCACCTAGTTCAACACCTTTTGTTGCTACAACGCGATCATCAACTGAAAACACTTTACACACCTTCAATAAATTAAATAAATACGATAGATATCGAACGCGGATTTAAACAGATGGGACCTCAATCAACTAATCCGGTTATTTGTCGTAAAGATTAAATTCAGTTATGTATAAATAATTATGTATTAAAAATCAGTTTGTTAACTTACGCTGTGACGTTATTTATCCGCTGGATACACTACACCAACTTGTTGGCGCATCTCTGTAATTAACTTCGCAACCGTTAAAGCGCGCAGTTGGGCCTGCGCTTGTGTTGCGTTGTCGCCAGCAATGCAGCTAGCAAAGGCCTGCGCTTCGTAACTCATGGAGTTTTCGCTTTGTGCTTGAGTAAGGTTTTCTACCGTGCCATCGCGGTAGCGGATCTTAACGTCAGTACATTCAGCGATGTGATCGATGATGATCGCCCCTAATTCACCTTGGATCTCGCTTGGCGCATAAGAGTCGCTGACTTTGGAGTGCGCAAGGGTCACATCAAACTCAGGGTATTGGAAGATCGCACAGCCATGAGCATCGACACCTGAATCAAGTAGCTTTGCAGAAGCCTGTGCGTTTTCAGGTTTGCCAAATAGCGCGACTGTCGCGGCAACACAGTAAAAGCCAATATCGACCAATGAGCCGTTAGAAAAAGCTGGGTTGAAGGTATTTGGGTTCTCGCCGTTTAGGTATTTTTGGTAGCGCGATGAATACTGGCAGTAGTTGATGTGTGCTTTATGTACCTTGCCAATCTTTTCTAACCCAAGTTGAACTTGCTTAAAGTTCGGTAGGAATTGAGATTTATACGCCTCAAACAGCACCACACCGTTTTTCTCAGCGACTTCGAACATGCGTGTTGCTTCATCAATATTTGATGCAACCGGCTTTTCACAGATAACATGCTTGCCGTGTTCCATCATGAAGATAGATTGCTCGCAATGCAGTGAGTTAGGGGAAGCGATGTACACGGCTTCTACAGTGTTGTCATTGGCCAATGCGTCGAGTGAGTCATACGTGGTTTCAACGTCAAATTCTTGGGCGAACTGTGCCGCGCTGTCTAGATTTCGAGAGTAAACCGCAGCAAGTTGCATCGATTGAGATTCGTGCGCAGCTTGAACAAACTTTTGTGTAATCCAATTGGTTCCAATTACAGCAAACTTAATCATATAGGTATCCAGTCGTTAGTCGTCGTTAGTATATTGATTCTGCAGAGATAGTAGCACTCAACGGCTGGCAATGTGCCTGAGATTTACGGAACAATTTCCCTAAACATAGTGCCTAATATTAATGTTCAGCCTTCACAGAGCGTCTGAGTTGACCAGTGTAACGGTGCACAACTAAGCCATTTTTGCTAAGGTGTTATTGAATTCAAACAAGGTGATGATATGCAAATCCGGACGGCCAAGGTAACTGATATTAACGCGATCTTAGCGCTCTCTGAGCAGATAAACCGTCAACATCATCTTGGTGCGCCTATGGTATTTGCACCAGCGTCACAAGGCTTGGCCGACAGTGAAGAGTATTGGTTAGGTTTGATGCTTGACCCACTTGGCGCTTTCTTGGTTGCAGTAGACGACAAGCAAGTCGTTGGCTTTTTAGCGGGTAAGGTAACGCAGAACAAAGGCGTCAGTTTTATTCAGCCGCACAAGGTGGCAAGGGTCAATACGATTGTGGTGAACGATCAGGTTCAGAGCAAAGGTGCTGGTCGAGCGTTAATGAAGTCTTTTAATCAATGGGCGCAGGCGAGAGGAGCGATAGAACTTAGGTTGGAGGTAATGGAGTTTAACCAACAAGCTCAGGGTTTCTATGAGTCGTTAGGAATGGAAACTCAGTCACGAACCATGTCCATGCGTTTTGAGGAGATCTAAAGGTGCGTCTGTTTCTGCCTTTATCACTGTGTTTACTGTTTGTGGCTTCGAACGCGAATGCTGAGCAAGTCGTGGTCGAGAAAATAGTCTCTGACGCGACCGCTATCGAAACCATCGTATTCGAGTCTGCACCGGCTCATTCTCAACGTGTCTCAACGTCTTCATCTAACTCAAACTCTTCCACGAGCTCAAACTCCGAGCATGTGATTATTGTGGATGATGTTCTTAACAGTAGCCCTGATGAAAAGGTAGCTCAGCTTTCTCAAGGGTCATCAAAACGTCCACCTCAAAGTTCCTCTCGACAGTTTTACAACGTACCGGATAGCGCATCTGAGATAGATTCGCTGTCGCAAGTGGTTACGTTAGTTAAAGTCGATAAATCGAAACGTAGGATGTATCTGCTAAAAGGTGAAGAGGTGATTCAGGAGTTTCGTATTGCGCTAGGCAAACAACCGAAAGGGCATAAACGCTTTGAAGGGGACAACCGAACGCCGGAAGGGGAATACCAGCTCGATTATGTGATGGAAGAGTCGGACTTTTATCGCTCAGTACATATTAACTATCCGCAACCTTCGGATATGCAATGGGCAGAGCAAAATGATGTAGATCCTGGAGGAAACATCAAAATCCATGGCATCAAAAACGGCGAGCGTCGTTCGCCGAGCTTTATTCAAAGCTTTGATTGGACGGATGGCTGTATCGCGTTAACCAATCAAGATATGGATGAGTTTCTCCAACTTGTAAAAATGGGTACCCCTATCCATATTGAATGGTAGTCATAGGTACCCACTTTTCTTAATCATTTTCCGTAGTCAATTAGCGCAATCAATTCGCGAAACCAATTCGTAAAAGCAACTTCCAAACTTAACCGCTAAAGCCAGTTACAGTATGACTCGACCTGCACTGAATATTGCAATCACAATCAGCAATGCAATGGTGACTGGCTTGAACTTCGCTCCACCAAATCTCTCGAACAGTTTAGAACCCACATAACCGCCAAGCATGCTGCTTGGTAGAAGCGCGAGAGTCAGCCAAACTACATCGCGGTCGACTAACCCAGCGATAGATGCCGAAACAAATGCAGTGGAATCCGCCAAGACAAAGAAGGCTATCAGTCCGGCTCTAGCAATGTGCGGAGCGACTGGGCTTGCTAATGCATGAGTGCCAATTGGAGGCCCTGACATCGAAGCCGCGCCGTTCATTACACCCGCAAGGCTTCCTAGAATATAGGGAGTAAATCTAGGTTCGCTTTTGTACTGGAAACCTTTGTAGATCATAAGTGCAGACGCAAAAATGAAGGCACTGATGATCAAGATGATCGTGTCTTGGCTAACGGATTTAAGCAGAAGTAAGCCGACTGGTGTGAAGGCAAAACAAGGGATAAATACCTTTAAAACCCAGCGCCAGTTAACATGCTTTCGAACTTTAGGCAGTAATTGAACATTGCCTAGGAGATCGATCAACATGAAGACGGGAACCAGTTCGATAACAGGCTCGAATAACGCACTTAATGGCAATGCCACTAAGGTGAAACCGAAACCTGAGAAGCCACGAACAATAGCGGCGAAAATGAAGATTGCACCCAAAATTGGGAAGGTTGGACTAAAAATGAGATCCATAAATTAAGTAACCAATGAAGCTGTCTAAATAGAGCGAGCTAATGAAACCAAGTGAGTAGCGGAATGTACTCCTACTCACTTGTGTTTGCTACCTAATTTTAAGGTTTCCCGAGAGTTAATTTTAAAGTCTCTCGGGGTTGTTTTTGCGGTATTTGTTTGGTCAATTTATAGAGGTAAATTGATTCGGAAAATCAGTGAATACGGCATCTACTTTTGAGATGAATTTGAAGTGAGACGGATCGTTTACTGTGTAGCACCAAGTTTGAATGTTTGCTTCACTCAGTGTATCAAGATCGCTCTGATTCACATGCTCGTAGTTCATGTGACAGCTGAACACTTTAACCTCGTCAATCAACATCAAGTCGGCTTGAGTCAGTTGCTCGGTGATCAGACCTACGCGGTATCTCGGCAGGTGACGAGCCATTTCAGAAACGACTTGATGGCTGAAACTTGAAAGCAGCACTCTGTCGGTGTCTAGATTTGAACGAATCAACTCGGTATGCAGCAAATCAACGACATGAGGCGCTTGATGTCGACTGTCGACTTTGATCTCTAAGTTCACGCTGAGATCATGCTGTTCAGCAAGCGCGAGCAACTCTTCCAACGTCAATATTCTTTCACCAGCGAACTGCTCAGACTTCCAACTGCCAAAATCGAGCTGACGCAGTTCTGCAAGGGTGTGTTCGTCGACACGACCCTTGCCATCGCTGCAGCGCTCAAGGGTGTGGTCGTGACAAACCACAAGTTGATCATCCTGAGTTGGCTGAATATCTACTTCAATCCATTTCAAGCCGAGTTTAGCGGCTTGTTCAATGCTTGCTTTGGTATTTTCTGGGTGAGTACCTGCTACACCCCGATGACCTACGATGATAGACGACATAATTAATCCTTCTTAAAGACGCACCGTAAAAACGCATTAAATATCAGTGTACTCGATTAAGCTAGAGCCGTCGTTAAGCTTGTCGCATCTTCGTGTGACTCCTGTGAGGTGAAGTTATTTGGGTGAATGCGTTTGCCAAGATTGTCAAAAATATGCAGGTTGGATTTATCGATGCTTAGCCCGAGAGGGACGGCTTGGCACAGCGTCGTTTCGGGTGTCACTGCAATAAAGGGTTGTTCGTTCACAAGGCCATGAACCAATTGATTTGGCCCTAAAGGCTCAACCACACTGATGCGTAATTCAAGTGGCAGCGCGTTCATGACTAAATCGGCACAAACCTCAGAGTGTTCTGGGCGAATACCAAGTGTGATGGCTGTATTTTTTACGTGGGCGTATTCGGGCAAGTACATTTGTTGGTCGCCAATCTCAAGGTAGCCGTCGTCGAGTGTTGCTGGTAAGAAATTCATCGCTGGGCTGCCAATAAAGCTTGCCACAAAGGTGCTGGCAGGCTGGTGGTAGACTTCTCTTGGTGTGCCGACTTGTTCTATTTGGCCTTTGTTGAGAACCACGATTCTATCTGCCAGTGTCATGGCTTCGACTTGGTCATGAGTCACGTAAACACTGGTTACGCCTAGCTCGCGTTGTAGCTTTTTGATTTCTAACCTCATGTGAGCGCGCAATGAGGCATCTAGGTTAGACAAAGGCTCGTCAAACAGGAACAGTTGAGGGTCGCGTACAATCGCTCGTCCCATAGCAACACGCTGGCGCTGACCACCCGAAAGCTTGGCTGGCTTGCGGTCTAGGTACTCTTCGATTTTCAGTGTCTTGGCGACTTTCTCAATCTTCTCTTCAATCACGTGTTGGCTGACACCTCGGTTCTTTAAACCATAAGCGAGGTTTTTGTATACCGTCATGTGAGGGTAGAGTGCGTAATTTTGAAAGACCATTGCGATATCTCGTTGAGCTGGCTTTTCGTTATCAACACGGCGGCCACCCAAGTGAATCTCACCGCCAGAGATGCTTTCCAACCCCGCAATTGAACGTAGGATAGAAGACTTGCCGCAGCCCGATGGGCCAACCAATACAAGAAATTCACCCTTTTCGATCTCAAGCGAGACATCTTTCACTGCACGATGACCGTTCTCATAAGTCTTTACCAAGTTTTTGATGCCTAACATGGTAGGTGCTTTGTGCGTATGGTTGTGAGTAGCTTGGGTGTGCCCTAACGTTTGTTTTAACTTTGGCATCGGGGTGTCCTCTGTATTTTTGTGGATAGCTTGGTGAGAAGGCAGGTGAGACATCTTGTACTCAGCGAGTGATTGAATGCGGTTATCGTTCATTTGATTTGTGTCGTTATTATTTTTCACTTTCTACTAGCCCTTTTACAAACCAACGCTGAAATACAACCACCACTAAAACGGGTGGCAACATAGCTAAAATCACCATGGCAAAAACATAGTCGTAGCGCGGTAAACTGGTTTCATTGATGTTGTTGAGTACTTGTTTGATGCCCATCACGATGGTGTTGTAGCCTTCGTCCGTGGTCATCATGATTGGCCACAGATATTGGTTCCAACCCACCACAAACATTATGATAAAGATTGCGGCGATCATGGTTTTAGACAGTGGCAATAAGATGTCGACAAAGAATCGAAATGGACCTGCGTTATCTAGCTGAGCGGCTTCTAACAATTCATCGGGGATGGTTTTGAAGAACTGCCTAAAAAAGAACGTCGCGGTGGCTGAGGCGATCAAAGGCAGAATTAAACCTATGTAGCTATTAAGAAGCCCAAGCCCAGCGACAACCTCATAGGAAGGGATAATGCGCACTTCTAATGGCAGCAAAAGCGTCACGAAGATCAACCAGAACCAGGCTGTAGCATAAGGCAGTCTGAAGTAGACCAAAGCATACGCAGCCATCATCGAAATGATGATCTTACCGATCGCAAAACCTAGCCCCATGGTCATCGAGTTGGCGATCATTTTGCTGGCGGTGACTTCGCCACTGAAGCCCATGCTTTTGTTCCAAGCTTCGCTATAAATGGCCGTAAAGTTATCGCCTGGTATCCATTGCAGGCCTTCGCTGACAATGGTGTTTGGGTTATGCGTCGAGCTGGCGAAGATTAGCCAGATAGGGACCAACATAAACAGCATCCCAGCAATTAAAATTAGGTGGTCAGAGACCTTATTACTTTTCATAAATAACTCCTGTCGCGTTAAAACCTAGCTGTGGTGGGCTAGTAATGAACACGCTTTTCTACAACGCGAAACTGGATAAATGTAAGAGTGAGCACCAGTAGTAAAAGCACTACTGATTGGGCAGAGCTGCCGCCTAAATCTGCGCCAACAAACCCGTCCCGATAGACCTTGTACACCAACGACGTTGTGCCGCCACCCGGGCCACCATTGGTCATGGTGTCGATCACGCCAAAGGTTTCAAAGAACGAGTAGGTGAGGTTGATGACCAGAAGAAAGAAGCCTGTAGGTGCGAGTAGCGGGAAAGTAATGGTCCAGAAACGTTTTGAGTCGCTGACGCAATCCAGCATCGCCGCTTCTTTTACGGCGTAAGAGATCGATTGAAGCCCAGCCAGAAAGTAGATGAAATTCACCGAAACCTGTTTCCACACTGAAACCAGAATCAGAGCAAACGTGGCATCTAAAGGGTCGGTTTGGAAGCTAAAGTCCCAGCCTATAACCGCAAATATCTCGGTAAACACGCCAATATGTGGGTTAAACAAGAAAGCACCGATTACGCCTGCAATCGCAGGAGCAACCGCGTAAACCCAAGTAAGAGTGACCTTGTAAGCGCCTTGTCCGTGAATGATGTTGTCGGCTTTAACCGCGAGCAGCAGCGCTAAGGCAAGCGATAAGAAAGAGACCACGATTGCGAACATTAAGGTGAAGCCAATAGAGTTTAGATACTCGCTCGATTCGAACAGCATTTGATAGTTCTCGAACCACACGAATATCGATGAGGTGCCCCAAGGGTCTTCTAGCATGAAAGACAGGTAAACCGCCTTTGCTGCTGGGTAGATAAAGAAAACCGCAATGATGAGTATCTGAGGCGCCAAAAATAGGTAAGGCAGCGGAGAGTGAAAGAATTGCTGACGTCGTTCCACAGGGTAATCCCCAAAAATTAGTGACTGTTATCACTGTTAGTTACGGTGAGCACTAGCGCTATAGCAAAGGAATGCATCCAGTTGAGTTGTAGTTTTTGGAGCAAGAAATGGCGCTAGTGAAGAATCTCCTCACTCCTTGCCATTGCGTTTTTAATAACGCAGTGACAAGTGGTGAGGAGCAATGAACGGCTTGGGCTTGTTAAGCCTTTAGCTCAGTAATCTGCTTTGGTTAAAAAGCTAAATTAGTTCATAGTACGAGCGAAGCGTTTCAGCAGTTTGCTGCTCTCATCTTCGACTTTATCTAGGCTATTCTCGACGCTAGATCGGTCAGCGAAGATATTGTCGAATTCACGATGCATCACTTCACGAATTTGAGGGTAGTAACCTAAGCGGTAGCCCTTAGTCCACTCGCCCGATTTTAGGCTTAGCTGCTTAACGCCCACTTCTGCATCTGGTTGTTCGTTGTAGTAGCCAGACTCTTTCGCTAGCTCATAGGCAGCCGTTGTTACAGGTACATAACCAGTGGTTTTGTGCCAGTAGACTTGAGTTTCAGGCTTAGTCAGGTAATCAAAGAACGCTGCTACACCTTTGTCTTGTTGTTGGTCATGGCCATTGAGTGCAAACAGAGCTGCGCCGCCAATGAAGGTTAAGCCTGCGTCTGGGTTAACCGATTTCCAGTATGGAAGGTATGTGGTGCCGAGTTCGAAAGGTACGCGGTTACGTAAGCCACCGAATGAGCCTGAAGAACCCATCCACATCGCCACTTCTTGGCGCTCGAAAGGGGTTTGGTTTGCATCCCAGTCGCTGCCGTAATACTTGTAGTAACCGAGATCTGACCACTCTTTCATCTTGCTAACGTGCATCATCATGTCTTTGGTGTTGAACATGATCTTAGTGGACAAGCCATCGTAGCCGTTGTTTTGATCTGCGACCGGTAGATTGTGGCGAGACTTAAAGTTCTCGAACATGATCCACGGTGTCAGAGATTGAGAAAACGCGATGTGTCCTTCTGCCTTCAGCTTCTTAGCGACCACTTCTAGTTCTTCATAAGTTTTAGGCGCGTCTGCACCCACTTCCGCGAGAAGATCTTTGTTGTAGTAAAGAACCGGTGTCGAACTGTTGAAAGGCATACCAACCATCTTGCCTTGGTTGTCGGCATAGAAGTTACGAACGCCCGCTAGGTAGTCGTTTGAATTAAAGTTGTAGCCCGACTCAACCAGAATATCCTGTACCGGTTTCGCGACGCCTTTCGCGTTCATGATGGTTGCTGCGCCTGCATCGAAGACTTGCAGAATATTGGGTGCTTCACCTGCTCGGTATGCCGCGATACCGGCTGTTAAGGTCTCTGTATATGACCCCTTGTAGATTGGCGTGATCTGGTAATCATCTTGTGATGCATTAAAGTCGGTCGCAATTTTGTTTACTGTTTCTCCAAGCTGGCCGCCCATTGCGTGCCACCAAGTGACTTGAGTCGTTGCGAACGCTGGCATTGCCGCTGTCGCAGAAAGAACGCCTGCCAAAATTAGCTTATTCATCTTCGTTTCCTTTTGGATGAAATCGATGTCGAGGTATTGGATTAGAGTGTTAACGAGACGGTAGGGGTGTCGTTTGAAGCTATCTTGAACAGGGCGTATTTCACTTAAGTGGCTAAACCGTTTCACTGATATGAAAGATTCATTTCGATTTCATTTAAGAGAAAAGTTATTGATGGTTTTGATATTTACTACGTACGGTTTTTGAGAGGTTTGTTGACCGATATTTGATCGGCATTTGTTCAATAAAAAAGCCTCTCGAAGGAGAGGCTTTGAATAAGCTAGAGCTTGTAACAATCGGCTTTGTTTTAGTGTGCGATATCGAGTTGGTTGTCTTTCACGCCGTTAATGCGGAACCAACCTGCAATACTGAATCGCTCTGTGTTGGTCGGCAGTACCTCGTGTGGGAACTGTTCAGACAAGAACACAAATAAGCGGCCTGACTTTGGTGGAATGGTCGCGATGTGGTTGTCTTTTAGATCGTAAACCACAAGCTCACCTGCGTCGTCTTCTGTCCACTCGTCGTTCATGTAGAACACGGTAGTCAGACGGCGGTTCTCATTGCCCTTGAAACAGTCTAAGTGCTTCTGGTAGAAGTCGCCTTTCTCGTATTTAGCAAAGTGCGCTTCGTATTCGAACAGGCCCAAAAAGAACGCTTGGTTTGCCGCTAAACGAATTTGTTCCATCTTGTCTAGAAACAGAGATGCTGGCTGACCCATATCGCGGCGCACCCATTGAATCTTGTCGCTACGGATGGTCGACTCTCGCGTTACTTCATCGTTACGGCCAATCCTAGCCTTTTTCCAGTTCTCTGGAATGCAATCCCTCAATGCCACCACTTCTTCTTGAGTTAAGAAGTCATCCCAAACGAAATAACCTTGGGTAGAAAGAGCATCGATTAATTGGTTCATGTATAGCACTCAGACAATAAATTAGAGGCGCATATATAGTCCTAATAACTTAGGTCAACAAATCACATGTTTTGTCGTTACGACAAATGGTGTTAGCAGTTAGAATCGCAAGGCCTATAGAGCAAGGTTTACGGCAATGCAGGCATTCGATAATGCTGAAAAATATCGGATGAAATGGATGGCTATCTTTGGAATCTGTTCCCGTTGCATTGAGTTGAATTGGATTTGAGTAACATTGAATTTGAGTGATTTAGTGGATTCCAATAGAAATCTTGATTCGAGTTCTCGATCCGTTTTTAGATTGTTGTTTTTAACAAAATGATCACAATTTAAGTCGAATTTGCTATTGTGTAGGTCTGACCAGTTGTTTTATCACAAGGAGCGGTTTTGCAACTCCATACCATCAAAGGCTATATCCAAGACATGTATCTCGTAGAGTATCCCGATAGGTTGCTGTTACTTGATGGTGCGTGCCGTGCGGATATACCCCATCTTAGGGCTTTCATTGAAGATGAGCTTGGCCGTGAATTTAGCGACCTACATACTGTGGTTGTGACGCACATGCATCCGGACCACGCAGGGGCAGCACATACGCTCAGAAAGCTCACTAATTGTCATTTGGTGGCAGCAAACCGAGACAAGGATTGGTATCACGGCATTGATGGCATTTTGATGCACCTGACCGACTTAGCGCTTGCTAGGTGGATGGCGAACCGTTTGGGAAAACCGAAAGCGAACTTGTGGTATTCAAGGAAATTAAAACCTGATTTTAAACTGTCTGATGGGGATAGCATTCCGGGATTTGATGATTGGTTGGTTCTAGAAACCCCGGGCCATACCGACAGAGATCTTTCTGTTTATTGCCCATCACACAGCGTGGCTTATGTGGCCGACTTGATGGTCGAGGTTAAGAAAAAACTGATTCCGCCGTTTCCTATCTTTCACCCTAATAAGTATCGAGCGTCTGTATCGCGCATTTATGACATGCAGCTCGATACCTTGCTGGTGGCACATGGCGGGCAAGTCGATTTCAGTCAGAAAGCTTTTGAACATCTGTTGATGAGTGCGCCAAGAAGACCTGTGACACATTGGCGGGTAACCAAAATCAAAACCAAGAAATTACTGTTATCGATTTGGCTATTTGGTTTTCAATCTCATAGTAAATCGAAGAAATAGATCAGAAGTCTGAATGCAAAGTCGTGTATTCAGAGCTGAAAGTAGAAATTGAAAAATAGATAGCAATAAGGCCAGTCATGAGACTGGCCTTATTTAGTTATAACCTGTGGAGCGGTTACGATGACTCTGATTAGTGAGTCAGCAGGAATTCACCCGCTGGATCAACAATCACTTTGTCACTCATGCCTTGACGACCAAGCAGCATCATATAAGTCATATCTTGACGGTTGCTTAGCGTGATATCGATAGGCCATTCCTGACCGCCGATTTTTAGCATGGTTTCAATCACACAACGGTGTTCAACTTCGCCGTTCGATGATTTGATTCTTTTACTTGTTTTCAGCTTCGCTTTGCAGCGTACTGTCTCTTCTAGGTGGTAAACGTCTGGGTGAAGATCGAATTCAACGAAGTTCTCACCGTCTGTTTTTACACATAGTAGATTGTCTACGTGTAGAGAAGAGGTTTTAGCCCCTGTATCAACACGTGTATGTAGTCCAGTTATCCCTAACTCTGGTAAGCAAAGTGCTTCTGTATTCCCTATGATCATTTTATTGTTCATGTCATTTCCAATCATGAGTTAACGGCGTTAAATCAGCCTTTGCCACGAGTACGGTTAGCGTTTGGTTTTGCATTTTTTTCGATGAATTCGAAAATCATGTCTGCTACATCTTTACCTGTCGCTTTCTCAATACCTTCTAGGCCAGGAGAAGAGTTAACTTCCATTACAACAGGGCCATTCTTAGATTGTAGAATATCAACACCACATAGGTTTAAACCCATGATTTTCGCAGCATTGATTGCTGTAGCGCGCTCTTCTTTGGTTAGTTTAACCAGTTGAGCTGTACCGCCACGGTGCAGGTTAGAGCGGAATTCACCCTCACCAGCTTGACGCTTCATCGCTGCAATTACTTTGTTGCCAACAACAAAACAACGGATGTCTGCGCCATTTGCTTCTTCAATGAACTCTTGAACCAAGATGTTCGCTTTTAGGCCCATGAATGCTTCGATAACGCTTTCTGCTGCTTTGTTTGTTTCAGCTAGAACCACACCGATACCTTGAGTACCTTCAAGAAGCTTGATAACCAGTGGCGCGCCACCTACGTTTTTGATCAAGTCTTGAATCTTATCTGGGCGGCTAGCGAAACCTGTTTTTGGTAAGCCAATACCTTTGCGAGACAACAGTTGTAGTGAGCGCAGTTTGTCGCGAGAACGACTGATTGCAACTGACTCATTGATACAAAAAGTGCCCATCATTTCGAATTGGCGAACAACCGCAGTTCCGTAAAAGGTAATGGAAGCGCCAATACGTGGAATAACAGCATCGTATTGAGGTAGCTCTTCACCCATGTAGCGAATCTTCGGATTGTTACTCGCGATATCTATATCGCAGTGCAGCGTGTCGATAACATCGACCTGGTGACCACGTGCTTCTCCAGCCGCTTTTAAGCGAGAAGTAGAGTATAGATTTTCGTTGCGAGAAAGAATTGCGATACGCATGGCGTTTCCTTAGTTAATACCTGATTGGTAACTGCAAATAAATTAGTTGTTAGCTGAGCTTTCAGTTTTTCTGAGGCTCCTTGCTTGCTTCGGGGCGAACCTTAAGGCTTTTCGTTTAACTAAGAAAACGAATTAAATTTGTCGAGTCGACAACAGAAATTTATCGAATGCGTGAGTGATTGGTACAACTGGGTTGAGAGGGGATTTGGAATGGAAAAGCGAGTTGAGACCTAACTCATATTGGGGGTAGGAGCATATTAGGTTGTACTCAACTCGCGTTAACTCGGTGCTTAAAAGTGTACTAATAACGCCAGTTACATAGCTCTATAAGTGTTCGTAGTGCTTCTCTTTCGAGCTTGCTACAGGTGCTTTTTAGCTTATTAAGATAGTATTTTCTCATGATGATTACTTCTCTTGTATTAGGCTTTGGTGGGAACTCAAAGTTCCTTGCTGACCCATTAATTATGGTCATTTAACAGGAAGTAATAAACAGACGGTTTTTTGGTAAGTTGTTCCTGTTTTTGTCTTTTATCGTCACTTAGAGACAAATGTGTTTTATAATCGGCTTTATGAGGAAGGGTTGTTTCTAAAAGGTTCATTATTTGTCTGATCTAAACATGATGCGTTACTACACTCGGCTGGATTCGTTTGAGCCTAACATCTCACATTCGGTGACTTTGACTGAGGTGGCAGACAAGCTGTTTACCAGTTTGCGCCATGCACGAACCTTACTCGGCAAGATGCATCAAGCTGAATGGGTGGTGTGGGAGCCAAAAGTCGGCAGGAATCAACGTTCTAACCTGACATTGCGCTTTAGCAATCAACAACTGACTCAACATGTTGCCAGCAAGCTGATAGAGCAGGGTAAGTACGAAAAAGCGCTCTCTATTTTGGATAATGACCGCGCAGTGTTTGGCTCTCTTCTCCAAGAAACATCCGGTGCGACGATGCGTGAAGGGTTACTGCACGTCCAATTAACCTACAAACGTAAGTTCGAAGATCTGTTTCCGCACCATATTCACCGTAGTAGTGAACGATTTTTGATCAGGCAAGTGTTCAGTTGTTTAGTGACTTGTAATGGCAAAGGGGAGTTGAAGCCTGAGCTGGCGCATCACTGGCAATATGATGCTGAAAAGCTCGTTTGGACTTTTTATCTGCGCCCGGGACTTACTTTCCATGACGGACAGCCTGTGGATGCTAAGCAATTAGTTTCGATGTTTTCTGCGTTGCAAACTTTACCTTTCTATCAGACAGAGCTCGCCCATGTCGCTTCAGTTTACAGTGAGCAGCCATTGAGGATCAGCTTTCAACTCACCAAAGCAGATACCGGCTTTGCTGGTTTACTTGCTGGCGTTAAATATTCGATTCAACCCGCAGCGCAAGTCACCCGTGAACCGTCTCCATTAAGTTCTGTATCCCACGCTGTTATTGGAACCGGCCCATTTAAAGTGGTTGAGACCAACAATGAACGAATCAAGCTCGCCGCATTTGAGCACTATTATGGTTGTCGCTCGTTAACCGATGAGGTGACCATCTGGCAGTTTGAGGAATCAATGACGGGCACTGCTCGATTCGATGACAGCCAAATGCACGTATCGCCATATGAAGATTCTTCTTGCTTCCATCAGTTAGGGAAAAGCGATGCGGACCTTGTTTCAGCAGACACAGACGGCCTTCGTAGCCGAGTCGAAGATGGGTGTTTGTTTATCCTATTCAATCAGAACTCAGCGGCTAGCCCACTAAATAATGAACAGCGCAAATACCTTTCAGAACTGACCAACCCACAAGCGATTTTGTCTCAGCTGGAACACAACAAGGGTTTGTTTAGTGTCTCTTTAGCTCAAAATATACTGCCAAGTTGGCAGAAATTGTATCGAACGCCTTCGAAAGAGACACAACTGCCGAAAAAGATGAGCATAGCGGTTTACGACTATTATGCGTTGTATCGATGTGCGATTTGCGTATCCGACATACTCAAACGATATGGCGTGGAAGTTGAGGTGAACACCTACAGTTTTCGAGAGTTGGCGCAGCTCTCTCAGAGTGGCGAGTTAAAGGAGGATCTGGTGTTGTGTAACCTCAACCTCGATGATAATGCTCCGTCTTCGCTGTTCTCGTGGATGATGAACGATCCTGTTTTGCACTCTGCTTTGGGAGAGATGAACAGCGATTGGCTCAAGCAGCGCTTGGATAGTCATAAAGCATCCGTTGAACTGCCTAATTACTTGGCAGAGTTAGAACCTATCGCGTCCACTCTGATCTCAGATTATTGGTTAGTGCCTATGTTCCATCACTTACAGACCGTTCGTTTCCAAGGGATTCTGAAAAACGTTGCCATCACCAACTGGGGATGGCCAGATTTCAAGAATGTATGGTCTGCTGATTAACCTTTCTTACTAGTTAAATAACTAAGTTAACTCGTTGCCAAAGTTGATTTTTCCAAAATCGACTTTGGCACGCTCACGTCTATATAAATCAAAAATTACACTCATCGGTTTACTTTTTGGTTTTGGTATGTAAACTAGTCGGTGTAGTTTATGTGTTGGGTCTATCCCAACCGATGAAGAGAGACCAATGAAAAAATATCTATTACCGATTTTAGGAGTACTTGCCGTGGTCGCTATCGTAAGCACAGGTTCACAATCAAACGACAATCTAGATAAGCTTCCAAAGAAGTTTGCTAACAGTGAGTTGGAATACAAATCGGGTATGTCTGATATTTTTTCAATCTTGAAAGCATACGTGACTGTGGAAAGAAACGAGCCAGTGCCGCGCGCTGCATTGCCTTTGATTCCAATGACATCTGAGCAATTGATCGAAGAACAAGACGACGTTGCGTACCGCTTAGGTCACTCCAGTGTGATGATGAAACTGGATGGGAAGCTAGTGATGGCTGACCCTGTGTTCAGTGATCGTGCATCACCGGTGCAATGGATGGGACCAAAGCGCTTTCATCCGACACCAATCACATTGCAAGACCTACCCGATATTGATGTGGTGGTGATCAGCCACGATCACTACGACCATTTAGACAAAGGTGCCGTTAAGGTGCTCGCCGACAAAGTGGGGACGTTCTTAGTGCCATTAAGAGTGGGCGCACTGTTGGAAAAGTGGGGCGTGGATAAAGAGAAGATCATCGAATTAAATTGGTGGGAATCGGCAACGGCCTCAGACATTGAGTTCACGTTAACGCCGACACAGCATTTCTCTGGACGTGGCTTGCTTGATCGTGACCAAACACTGTGGGGTAGTTGGGTTATTAACGCTTCAGACAAGAAAGTCTTCTTTAGCGGTGATTCTGGTTACTTCAGCGGCTTTAAAGAGATTGGTGAGCGCTATGGGCCGTTTGATTTAACCATGGTTGAAACGGGCGCGTATAATTCTCTTTGGGCGGATATTCATATGTTCCCAGAACAGAGTGTTCAGGCGCACATTGATCTGCAAGGTAAGGTGATGATGCCAATCCACAACAGTACCTTCGACCTTTCTATGCATGATTGGCAAGACCCAATGGAACAAGCACTGGCGATAAGCAAAGAGCGAGATGTACAAATGGTAAGCCCGGTGATGGGTGAACGTTTGGTGATCTCAGAGCCGGTACCTGTTCAGGCATGGTGGAAACTAGCATCGAATTAGAGCTGTCATCCAAATAGACATAGCTAAACCACTAAGCTGTACAACCCAACTTATACAAAAAACGCCACCGATCTTATGATTCGGTGGCGTTTTTTCGTTTTATTTTGAAGATCAGCTTTCTAAGTTCAGCGCCATTTTCTTCGCAATTTTTCTGAATTGTTCTAACTCATCTTCGGCCATGCCTTTGGTCATTCTCTTCAGCATATCTCGATCGATATCCGAGACCTTACTCATGATCTCTTGACCCTTATCAGTCAGAACCAATAACTGGCTGCGCTTGTCTTCCGGGTTCGGAGACTTCTTCACAAGTTCCTGGTTGATCAAAGCATTAATAAGCCGAGTGACCTGTGCTTTATCACGATCTAGGAAGTGTGCGATATCGATAGCGGTACATGGAGATTTCTTAGTGATGATCTTCATGACACGAATGTTCATAGGTGCGATCTCTGAGTCTAAGCTCTCAATCTGTTCGCTCATTTGACGTTTCAAAGAGTGCACTAAACGAAAGATAGACTCTAGCGATGTGTTATCAGACATAAACGATCCTTAGAAATGTAGTTGACATTATCAACTACTGTATTTATAGTTGACATTATCAACTTAATTGTTCGTAAATTCAAGACAGGAAATAGATATGACGATTCAAGCAACTCTAACGCCAACTCTTCCTGAGCAAAAAGGCACACCGGTTTTATACAAAATTTTGGTCATGATGAGCTTAATGCTGACGATTGGCGGCAGTTTAACGGCTGTGATGACTTACATGAATGTCGGATTCGGCGAGGCATTTATTGGCAACTGGCTTTCTTCGTTAGCCCTTGTTGTCGTGATCATGATGCCAATGGGCGCGGTGATGATGGCTTTAGTCACTAAAGCCGTTGCTAGAGTGTTCACAACTTATAGCGAGAAAGTTCGCAACCTGATCGTAGGACTGATCATGGCATTCATTATGGAGTCCATGATGGCATTTGTAACAGCGGCAAATAATATTGGATTTTCGGATACATCGGCGTTTACCAGTGGATGGTTTAATGGATTTATTGCCGCACTTCCCATTGGCCTTGCGATCATGGTCGTGATGTCGATGACGGTTAAACCTAAGCTCGAACGATTCATGAAGAGCTAACCAAAACACTTTTTAAGCATTTTAGGAGGTCCAAATGAAAGCATTCACAGGCAAACACAATAACTACCGTATCACTATCGAAGAAGTGAACATCAAAGAAGATCGTGAACTTCAAACCATGCAGTTTGAAATTGAAGACAGAGAAGATATGTTCGCGATTGTTGAGAAGATCAAACATGACAGCGGCTTAGACGAGCAATCAGCAGCGCGACTAGGAGTGAGCATTCGCTTGTTAGGCCCATTGATGATGCAAGATAGAAAACACCCTCTGTTTGTTGATTTCATGCCTCACTTCAGAAACTTCATGCAGAATTTGAAGAAGACGTTGAAAGGGCAGTAAAGCCTGAACATCAGTAACACATCGAAAAGCCAGTAACGAACTTACTGGCTTTTGTTGTCTTTAAATCAAAATTATTTCAGTTGTTTGCGTCTAGAATATGCGAAAATTTATAGCTGAATTTTCGGTGTAGCACCGTTGTTGAATTGTCTATTCAAGCTTTAAAAAATCCGATATTATACTGGTCATAAAACTAAAGGTGGTATTATATGACAAATGTATTTAAGCAAGCAGCTGAAGAACTGTTGAGTCGTCGCGTTGCTGGCACCAAAGCACCAAGATTGGACGAACAGTACCGTCCGAATAACTTGGAAGATGCGCTAAAGATCCAATCTTCAATGATCGATTTGAAAAGCGATAAAGTCGGCGGTTGGAAGTGCTTACTTCCTCTGGCTGAAGACAAGTTTGTTGTTGCGCCAATCTTCTCGGGCAGCGTTCAACAAGGCGAAGTTTGTGAACTGTTTGCAGACAACGATGTAGTGCGTGTTGAGCCTGAAATTGCATTTACTCTTGCTAAGAGTCTGCCTGCAAACCAAGAAGGCTACAGCGAAGAGCAAATCAACGAAGCGATTGGTTCTTGTCACATGGCACTTGAGTTAATGCAATCTCGTTTTGCGGATGACAGCGGCGCTGAGTTCTATGAAAAGCTGGCCGATGGCCTAGTAAACCAAGGTCTGTTCATTGGCCCTGAGATTGATCGCGAAAAAGCGTTCACTTCTGCAGAGATCAGCATTGAAGTGACTCAAGGCGAGCAAGTTCAAGCATTCGACGGTAAGCACCCGAATACACTGCCACCAAGCCCAATTTACTGGTTGATTAACTACATGACGCGTCGTGGTGTTGATTTCCAAGCGGGTGAAGCCATTATCACGGGCTCTTACTGCGGTATCGTGGAAATGGAATTCGATAAGCCAACGACCTTCCACTACGAAGGCATTGGCGAATACCAAGTGACGTTCAAGCAGAAACGCTAACCTCAAGCGACGCACTATCTGTTATCGAAAGGCTGTTTACTGATGAGTAAATAGCCTTTTTTATTACGTGATGCTCAATAGGGTTCTTATTACTTTGCATTAAATTAGGCGTTTAGACGTCTAGACGTTGACAAGTTCTAAGTGTGACATTAGTCTGCTCACCTTCCTGTTCTATTGTGTTGTCGTTCCATGTCCAATTCAAAAAATTCTAACGCGGTAATTGCCCCTTCTGCAGTGGCGCTTATCCCTCTGATCGTTTTCCTTGCGCTGTTTATTGGCGTGGGTACATACCTGTCGCTACAAGGCGTCGATTTTGCTTTCTATCAACTTCCAGCTCCGATTGCGGCTCTGCCTGCTGTGATGTTAGCGTTGCTATTGAGCAAAGATAAATTGAACCGTGCGATTGAGCAGTTCTTAGGTGGCGTGGGTCACAAAGACATTATCGCAATGTGTATGATCTACCTATTGGCGGGTGCTTTTGCTGCTGTGGCTAAAGCTTCTGGTGGCGTGGACGCGACGGTAAACCTTGGTCTATCGGCTATCCCAACGAGCATGATCCTACCGGGCATCTTCCTTATTTCGGCGTTCATTGCGACAGCAATGGGCACCTCTATGGGTACTATCGCTGCGGTTGCTCCTGTTGCACTAGGCATTGCTGACTCAGCTGGTATGAGTATTCCTCTAACCGCTGGCGTAGTGCTAAGTGGCGCTATGTTTGGTGACAACCTTTCTATCATCTCAGATACCACGATTGCCGCGACTCGCTCGCAAGGCTGTGAGATGAGAGACAAGTTTAAAGAGAACATCCGTATAGCACTTCCTGCTGCACTTATCGCGATTGTTATCTTTGCTTTCAACAGCACAGCAACTCAAGTTTCTGAAACAGGCCCAATTGAATGGCTGAAAGTCCTTCCGTACATCACTATCCTAATCCTTGCGGTATCGGGCATGAATGTGTTCGTTGTGTTGACGATTGGTATCTTGCTAGCGGGTGGAGTGAGCCTAGGTTCTATTGAGAACTACGGTATGACGGATTACGCTCAAGATATCTACGCAGGCTTTGGCAACATGCAAGAGATCTTCTTACTGTCGATGCTGATTGGTGGTTTGAGTGAGCTGATGCGTCGCCAAGGTGGATTAGCATTTCTGACTAACTTAGTGAGCGGTTTGATTCGTGCATTTGGTTCTTCTCACTCTAAGCAAGCGAATGGCCGCGCAAGTGAGCTAGGCATTGCAGGCTTGGTATCAATGGTGAACCTATGTACGGCAAACAACACCGTAGCAATCATTGTTTCTGGTAGTGTGGCTCGCCAATTAGCTGAAGAGAACGATGTATCTCCACGCCGCTCTGCAAGCTTGTTGGATATATTCTCTTGTGTGATTCAAGGCGTGTTGCCTTACGGTGCGCAGGTATTGCTGTTAGGTTCGGTATTTAACCTATCGCCTTTGGATATTGTAGCTAACTCTTACTACTGTTTTGCTCTTGCAATCGTGGCTGTGGTTGCTGTGTTTATTAAACACCCAGCACGTCAAGTGGCTCAAGCTTAGTAACAATTGACCAAACTGAGTGCTCACTGGCTCTGATAAGAAGGCTCCTTAATAGGAGCTTTTTTGTGCGTGAAACTCATGGCTTGAAAATTCAATGTACGTCTTCAAATACAAGAAAACCGCCTATGTAGACGGTTTCTAATTTCGTTATAGCGGTTTTCAAGTTTATTGTAGTGTGAATGACAATTAGGCTTGAGAGCTTTAATTCAGCTTATTAGTCACGAACTCTTTGTTTCTGACCATTAGCCACATCAGGCCGCCTAGCGTACCGATGGATAATTGGATAAAGCCTAGGTTTTCAATCAGTGACTCTGGGCGGATTGAAACTAATACCATGCCAAGCGAGCCACAAATCATGCTGAAGAACTGTATCAGTGCGACGGCAGAGCCCGTGTTATGATCTTGTTGATTCAACATCAAGTTGGTCCCCGGTACTCGCATGATGATCGCCATTAATGTCGCTGGTGCAGCGATGAACATGAAGAACCAAGGGGACAGGTCGCCAATGGTTAGGGTGAAGATTCCCGCAAGCGCTAATAAAGCAAAACATCCTGAGATGACCTTTTGAACCGGCATTCGGTAGGACAACTTCATGTAAATTGTTGGACCAAATGAGGCGCACAGTGCATTGAATGCGAACGCGTAACTAAACTGTTGTTCGGTCAATCCAAAGTGATCGATGTAGATATAAGAACCCGCCGCAAGAAAGCCCATCAACGCCATCGGTATGATAGAGAAAATGACCAGCAGCTTGACGAACGAGCGGTTTTTCATGACCACGCCCATTCTTCCCCATGATCGGAATATAGAACCTTGGTATTTGTTTTCGAGTGTTTCTCGGTAGCAGCAAGCTAATACTGACGCAAATGCACCAAAAATGGCGAGCGTGACAAACATCATTCGCCAAGAAGCAATTTTCAGTAGAAAGGCACCAAATACAGGCGCAACCATTGGCGCGATGATCACCAGTGACATGATAGTCGCCATGATCTTTTCACGTTCTCGGCCGTCATAAAGATCTTTGACAATGGCGGTAGCGATAACGGTGATAGCACTGCCAGCAAAGGCTTGGAATACACGAGCACTAATCAACTGTTCGATGCTATTGGTCATCGCGCACAATATGCTCGCGACCATATAGCTCGCTAATCCAATTAATAGGATCGGCTTACGACCAAATTTTTCGCTGAGCGGCCCCCAGAACAAAAGACCGATGGCGTAAGTAACGAAGTAGCTGCTCAGGGTTAGGTTGACCATTGATCGGTCAGTATTAAACACCTCGACCATCTGCGGAAGCGCAGGTAAGTAAAGGTCGATGGTCAATGGAGGGAAAGCACTTATTATGACGAGAAAAAATAGCATACCGGTCTTTCCCAGTACTGGTTGTGGTCTCTTCAAGGTGGCTCCCGTTGTCCAAAATAGGTTTTTAATTGGTGTGATAGTATCTTTAGGTTTTGTATGATTAGTTATCTCAAAGCTCTAAAATCAGCAAGGATTTGTGACCTCTAAATGTTTAATATCGAGTTGAAAGGTTCAAGCCAGCAAGTACCTATGCTGGCTTGAGGGTATACTTAGAACTTAAATTTAGCAATCTGAGTGGAGAGGACAGTAGTTTGCGTCAAGATATCATTGGATACGTTTGCCAAATCGTCATTCACGTTAACTAGTTCTTTTGCACTACTATCAAGAGACTGCATGTCATTTGCGACTTTTGAACTAACGTTTGACTGCTCTTCGCAGGCGGATGCAACAGAATCTACCATGCCATTGATGGACGTTACGGAAGAGATAATGCTCGATAGTGCTTGCTGTATTTCATCTGCGCTGGTTTTTGTTTGCTCCACTAAAGCTTTCGAGCTCTGTGTTGCAACAAATGACTCGTTTGCTTCTTTTTGTAGGCGTTCAATAATAGATTCAATTTCATTGGTTGAATCATGGGTTTTAGACGCTAATGAGCGCACTTCATCCGCAACAACCGCAAAACCACGGCCAGACTCACCGGCCCGTGCCGCTTCAATAGCTGCATTCAATGCCAATAAATTAGTTTGTTCCGCAATCGCTTTGATGACTACAATCACTCGACCTATATCATCACTGCTTACTTTTAGTGAATTCGCACATTCCGCTGCACTTTCCAGACTTACGACCAAGTCATCAATATTACGTTCATTGATATCGATTGTGTGACCACTTTGCTGACAAAGCTCGAGTGCATCATTTGATTGATACAGCGTATTTTCCGTATGAACAGCAATTTCTTTGGTTGCTAAATCAAATTGCTCAATGCTGTGCAAACTTTCTTGAGTTAACAAAGATTGTCGTTGGCTTTGTTGGTTCATTTCATCACGTAGTTGCGATATACCGTGGCCACTCTTATCCAACAGTTTGGTCGTGTTCGATGTTTCGAGAATGATAGATTGAATAGTAGCAACGAATTGGTTGAATGCTTTCGCAAGTGATGTGACTTCATCATTGCCTACTTCCGCAACACGTGAAGTGAGGTCTCCTCCACCAGAAGCAATTTCATTCATTGAATCAGCCATGTTTTTGATGGGCCTGACGACTTTTCTATCGAGGACTATGGAAATCAGAATCAGGCTAGCAATAAATATGCAAAGCAAAATACTAATCGCAAGTTGCATAGAGTTCATTAAATTAGCATTCGTCACATCATGGTTAAAACCAACATTAACTTTACCGATAGGCAATGAATCCCATGAAATAGCCATCGATGAGGATTCATCAATGTCACGTGGATTAACACTACCTAATATGTTGTTATTTTGATCGAGCACTTGAATGTTTGCGATTACGTCATTATTTGAATACGCTTCAATGATATTAAGTATCAGTGTCTTATCGTATGCATAAACAGGTTCTTGCAATATCACACTTAATTCAGAGGTTATACGCTGGATTTCTTGTGAAGATTTATCAGTAACGTTTGATTGGTTAATCATAAATTGGATTGGCAAAGCGATAGCAGCAACAATAAGCATCACTGCAGCGATCAGTAAAACCATTTTTTTTGTTATTTGGTTCATAAAAATGTACTCAGTTGGCAAGCGGATCAAAGAAATATTTTTCTGGGATAGAGCGGGTGTCTTCGGTCAGATATGGATTTTCAAGATCGATAATAGTTCGCTCTGAAAGGTTGGCCCGTGAGAGCGCCATTCTTACTTCGGAGTCTTCGAAAAAGAGTTTCTCATAGGTGCCATCAGCGAAAATTTCTTCAACCACTTCTGTGATGTGTTGCTGAAGTTTTGTGTTTTCTTTTTGGACAAAGAGCATATATGGCATGCGATAGCGGAGCATGACATGACTATCAACAGCTAAAGGTAGTTCTGGGTATGATTGCATTTCTGCAAATGGTTCCATGACACCACGAGCAAACAAGTGGCACCGATTACCAGCAAGCATCATCTCAAAAATATTTGGATATTTAAGCGATTTAGCGGTTTTTATACCATTGGCATCAAGAATGAATGTGTCTGGCCATGTTTTCCCTGAACAAACTTTAAAGCGCGTGAAATCCGCTTTAGATCTTACGTTTGCGAGTAATTGTTTATCTTTTTCATGAATTAATCCGATTCGCATACCAAGCATTCCTCGATATATAGGGAACAATATTGGAGCAAAGCGTTTTTCCATGTCGAGACTGGTCGCTGACCAATAAAGGTCAATCTCTCCCGACTCTAAATCCGCCATAACTCTTGATTGAGCAGGTTCCCCTGTTGCTTGATAGACAAACTCGATTTCATCGAATCGGCTCGAGCGATTAACAATTTCTTGAACCAAAGTAAGGTGCAGTTTTTTGTCATTCGGTTTACCTGGCAATCTTAAAGGTTCAGCGTAAGTTATTTGGCAAGTACTAAAAATAAGTATCAAAAAAGTAAAAATGGAGCGAAACATTCTTGGTTCTATAGGCGTGTGATTAAGTGGCGGTAATATCGGTTACCGTGTGCTATTTTGATACGAAATTAACGCCACATTGTGACTTTTCTCTCGTTTTGTATGGGTAATTTAATGCAAGGTCGGATCTGAAATATAAGCATGTAAATATAGGTTTCCAGCCCAATCAGGGTAGCTTGTAATCGCCAGCGACACATTGTAATGATTATCGACTTGGCTTGTTATCTTTTCTTTGGGCGTTTTTCGACTAAACCGTTACGCTCTAAACCACGTCGAACGCTGCTGCATAGTTTACCAAAGCGGCGCAGTTCTTCGAAGTTAGGGCCTTGGCCAATGGAAATACTGTGCTCCCAATACATTAACTCGCTGTCGACCATCTCAAGTAGTTTCTTAGAGCAACCCGAGCAATTTCCTTTTGGACCACAGATAAACGTCTCTGACTCGTAAAGTGGGAGTTCGTTTTTAACTTCTTCAATTAAGTTAAGCATTGCCGAGTTTAAGTCTGGCTTTTTGGATGTAATTGGCTTCAAGCTTGGTGCTTGAGTTGCAATTAATGGGGAAGTCAGTTTGTTAGGTTGTAAATTCAAAGCAGCTGATGACATATCAAAGGCCTCAAGGAGAGAAGAAGGTGGGCATGCTACTCTTCACAACAAAGTGAATCTTGATGTAGTGCAATAAGCGTGGATATATACCCAAAAGAGGTAGGAGCCACAAGCGGTTGTGACTCCTTGTCAAAGCTCGGTACTAATGAGAGATTTTAGAATTCAGCGTCGAACTGGAATTCCATCCACTCTTTGGTGACTGGGTGGTGCAGCGCAAGTCTTTCTGCGTGTAAGTGCAATCGGTCGGCTTTATTGCCATACAAGCCGTCACCGACGATAGGCATGTTAAGGCCTTCTTGGTGTGAACAGTGAACACGCAACTGGTGTGTACGCCCTGTTTTAGGATGCAGGTAAACCTTAGTGGTTTGCCCGTTTCGCTCAATCACTTCCCATTTGGTTTCTGCTGGCTTGCCGTGTTCGAAGCAGACAATTTGACGAGGGCGGTCATACAAATCACCACGTAATGGTAGTCGAACATAGCCTTCATTTTTTGTTAGAACGCCTTCAACCATTGCCACGTAACGCTTTTCGACTTCACGAGTAATGAACTGCTTCTGTAAGCTCTTGTTCGCACGTCGTGTGAGAGCGAAGATTAGAATGCCAGAGGTCGCCATGTCTAAGCGATGAATCACAAATGGGCCTTCAACATCGGGATGCATTTCTTGAACACGTGTGTAGGCGGAATCTTTGATGGTTTTACCCGGCACGGATAGAAAACCTGCTGGCTTGTGTACTACCACGATGTGCTCATCTTGGAACAGAATATCCAGCTCTTTGCCTTCTGCTGGGTTCTCTAGCAATGGGTTTGGATCGACTTCTAGGCCTTTCATCATATGGCCTAAAATCGGCACACATTTACTCTGACAAGAAGCGTAGTATTTCTTGTGCTTGCGGATTTCCGACTTTGGAGAGCGGCCCCACCAAAATTCAGCCAATGCCAGTGGCGTGTAACCATGTAAGTACGCGTATTGCAGCAATTTAGGCGCAGCGCATTCACCAGAGCCAGCTGGTGGTATCTTGTTTGGCGTGTTTTCAAAGATTTGGTTAAGGTCTTCAACGTTTCCTTCCGCATTTTGGAAAGCGTATTGTGAAAACAACTTGTGTTGAAGCTGATGAGAAATGTGTGCTCTTTGCTCTTTTAGCTCAGCCAGTTGAGTGTTGAACACATCAACTTTAGCTTGCAACACTTGCAGGGTCTGTTCCCAGTTAAGTTTTAGGTACTTCTGCTGGTTCTTGTCGGCAACACTGGCTTTGTTTAGCTCATTATTTAGCTGTTCGAAAGCTTGCTCATCAAGGTTTTCTTTACCTTGTTCACGTTGTTCTTTACGCGTTTTTCGGCCTTCAATAATCAATAGACGTTGAGCTTCAATCTCTTGCTCGGCTTGCGCTTTTTGCTGTGCCAGTTGCTCGCACAATTCAAGGTATTCAGTATTTGCTTGCAGCGCTTTAAACTCAGCGTTGACAGCCATCATGTCGGCTGTGTCTTGATGGAAAAAGCTGTCGCTGCTGAGCATGTCGAACACGGGCGGTACAAAGTGAGGCAGTAGGTTTTGGTCGGCGATTTTCCCTGAAAAAGCAGAGAAGTACCCCAATTCACCTTCAGGGCTTTTCACCAATAACACACCAAACATTTTGCCGCGACCAGCGTCAGTATCAAGTCCGAAGTCATGCTGCCAGTCGGTTTGAGTTTCTAGATATTGTTGAAGCTGATGAGAAGCGATTTCACACAATGGGTGCGGTTCGTAGTAGAACGGGAATGTGAAACGCTCAGGCAACGAATATGACTCGATCGGCTGTTGAAAACGAGTGAAGCAATGCTCAGGTGTGTGGCTGTTTTCTGAGTCGTGCGTTGGTTTTGATGAGTGCATAGTCGTATTAATACTTATATCGTGGTGATAAATGGTTGTGAGTCTACTGTGTATGTTCAGAGACGTTAAACACAGTACAAGGCGGCGATTCTACTCTTTATCGAAAAGCGCCTCAAATAAGAAATAGTTCTATTACTGGATAGCCAAGCGACGAGCCTATGAGTTATGGCTTGAACGCCATTAATTGATGAGTAACTTCTCGTTTTTAATCATAGAAGACAATTTAACAAACCAAGGGTGGTAGCCTTGCCGCCCTCTTATTAAAACTAAGATAACGTTATGATTCCACTCAATACTTCGATTGTTTCCGGTGTCGCTATTTCAGAGAGCGACGGACAAATGAAAATGCTATTAATGAAGCGTGTTAAAGGTGAGTTTTGGTGTCACGTCGCAGGCTCGATTGAAGCGGGTGAAACAGGCTGGCAGGCTATCATGCGCGAGTTTGAAGAAGAGACCCAAATTAAAGTGGAAGCTTTGTATAACGCGCAGTTTCTGGAGCAGTTTTATGAGGCGCACGTGAATGTGATTCAGCTAATCCCTGTGTTTGCGGTGCTATGCCCACCCAACCAAGCGATTGAACTGAATGACGAACACACCGAGTACCGCTGGTGTAATTTAGAAGAAGCAAAAGCGTTAGCGCCGTTCCCCAACCAACATGCCGTCTACGATCATATTTGGTCGTATTTTGTCGATAAGCCAGTCAATCCGCTTTATCGAGTGAAATTGAACTAATACTGGCTGTTTAAGATCTAGGACTTACCAAGGTAAGGGGCTAAAAAGGTGCTCACTTGCGCTTGGCATAACCCCACATCTACCTTCACACCGTGCGATTCAAGGATCGCAACACCACGACCATTATTGCGAGGGTCTGGGTCTAGCATCGCCACGACTACGTGTTTTACACCTGCTTTAACCAATGTATTGGCGCAAGCGGGAGTTCTGCCAACAAAAGAGCATGGCTCTAAAGTTACGTAAGCGGTAACCCCCTCCATTGTTCCGTCCGTTTTGTCGTTATAACTATTCAGTGCTTCAACCTCGGCGTGGTTTCCGCCGACTTTTTGCGTGTACCCAACAGACACCACCTTATCGTTCTTCACCAAAACACAGCCTACTGGCGGGTTTGGTTGGCAATCGGGTAGGGCTTGGCGCGAAGCTTCAAGTGCTTGCAGCATATATTGTGGGTTCATGATCGTTACTCAGTATGACGAGGGCGCAGCAGTTGGTGAAGTGCGCGTTTGGTTTGAGAAGTGGGGCATGTTCGATCTGATTGGACTTTTAGTCAATGGTTTTAGCGTTTGAATTCGACTGCTAGTTAACTGTGACTCATCGTTAACTTGGGCCACTGGGTTAGCCAACCTTTGGATTGCACTCTTTGATCAAAGATATCTCGGCTACGCTTTGGATTGGGTGTGATTTGCAAATCAAACAAACTCTCTAAGCCAAAGGCAGAAATACACTCGATGTTTCCATGGAGGCTTTGTTTCACGGCGACGGCGGTTTCTTTCTCTGGCCAATAACTCATCGCATCCAATGAGCCTTGGTAAGGTTCATCCCCATTTCTAGTGTGCATGTAGGCTTGATTGCGAACTTGCCAATTCAGTTCGGGTAACCGTTGTTTAAGCTGAGCCTCGTATCTAAGATCCGATTCGTAAGAGGTATCAATGGGATCAAAGTAGATCACATCAATATCATTGAATGGAGTCGGGGAGGCATAACCATGCTGGTGATCCCAAACGAGGTTTCTCACAAAGCCCGCAGCGACATAACACTGCGGCAAATCCAACTGAGCGACACAGTCTAAAACCTTCATTCGTAAGGGATCTTGTTTGATCAACGTGACGATGCGTTTGGCTAGCGGATGTATCATTATGATGTCGGAACATCAGTGACTTGGTAATGACGTGTCACGTTCTGGGAGATTTCACCCCATTCAGAGGCTTTTACTCGCTGTTGGTGCATTTCGAATGCTTCTCGGCTAGTGAATTCTTCATACACTTCAAAGCGATTAGGTTGAAGCGTGCTTTGACTGACTCGAAACACAATACAACCAGGTTCTTCTAGTGTCAGTTCTTTGTGCACAACCAAGGCATGTGTCACTGCTTCTAGGTCGTTGTCTGGCACTAGAATATGCCCTTGCAGAATTACTTTACTCATAATTACGTCCATTTAATTACGTCTATTTAATTTGGTCCATTACGGATTTTTTCTATCAAAAGCTTTATCCGTTACAAACATAATCCCATTTTGATGTTGTGACGTATAGGCTAATGTGGCGATTATTTGCTCACATTGAATGCATTTATAGTTACACCGTAACATTGGGGCGATGTAATCAATAAATGACAAGACACTGGAACTAAATCCGCGTTGGTCCGGTCTATTAAATTAGTATCATTGAACTGTATTGATACTGAAATGAATTTGTCATCTGAGAGAACTAACCTTAATTTTGAACAGCGGCTCATAGGATTGAATTGAGCCATAGTTGATATCTAGGTCATACTTTGATGTAAATGGTACTCAAAACTCTATATATTTTGTGATTTGTATCATTGATCTGGGCATCAAACACCGTTAGATTCGAATGGTTGGCAATAAAAATAGCTCATGAAGAGCAGTTAAAGAAAAGGAAATATCCCTTATGAAAAAAATGAGAAGAGCACAGCTTCATCGCGTTCGTATCCAATACTGGAAAGACACGTCAAAAGAAGCATCAAAGAAATAAGCTTTAAATCGTAAAGCTTTAAAAGCTGAAAAGCTTAATAAAATGCAAAATGCAACAAACTGATTTCATTAGCACTCTCAACGACCTTCATCTGGTCGGCGACTAACGAAATCATCCCCAAAGAGCTGGCAGGCATTAACAACAATGCAATTCAATGTCAGCTCATTAATACCCCCTCTAAGTTTACCTTCGTTTGTTAAACCTGTTACCCCAAACTAAAGCTTGTTCCTTGTTCCTTGTTCCTTGTTCCTTGTTCCTTGCTCCTTGCTCCTTGTTCCTTGTTCCTTGTTCCTTGTTATCGCATCCCTGTACTCGTTAACGTCTTGATAATAAAAAAGCTCCCGATTTCTCAGAAGCTTTGATTTAGATTTTGATATCTGATGTGACTGCCCGATAAAGGCTCGTGCTTAGGATAGACTCTAACGTTGGAACAGCGTCTTTAAGCTCACATCGTCCGTTCTATTTAGCTTTAGGCTCAGTAGATAGCCACCAACACCGATTAGTGCGTAAATACCTAAAGATAAAATCGGCGCTTCTGCAATCGCACTTAATGGGTTGCTTGCTATGAGTACATTCATTGGTAATGACGCGATGAGAGATAGGAAGTCATTGATGCCATAGAACCCAAACACTGCGACAGAGAGGAACTTAATCGCATAGCTTGAGATGAAAATGACAAGCAATGGAGAGTTTACCAGCTGCGAAATCGCTAGAGTGACGGTTGCCAGTGGCAATAAAACCAGTGCAACTAACATCATTCGTCCAAAAAACACGACCCAGTTGCTCAGCACATAAAACAGAGATTGTTGTTCAACCAATAGCGCCAGTTGTTGTTCACTTGAGACGTTCAATATCCAGAATAGAAAATCTGCGAACAGTACTAACAATGCACAGATAGCCGGAATCACCACTAAACCGAAGCCGAGTTTCACACCGTGAGTCATTGCGTTAGATACCGGCATACTTCTCCAAAACATCGAACTGCCTTCTTGGCGCTCTTTACGCAGCGTTTTAGGGATGTAAAGCGTTGATAGGATCAGTGAAATAAAGCCCGCGCCAAAGTAGATCACTGAGTTGAGGTCTTGTGCGAACTCTCTGTGGATGTCGCTCACGTCACCGTTCACTTGCATTTCGAAGAAAAACTCATGCTGCGCTGCGCCATTGAAGAACAGACTAACGAACAGTAAGAAACCACATAACGCGACAAACAGAGGCAATCGAGTGTTAATTTTGTGCTCGATGAGTTCTTTTTCTAGCATGTAAAAACTTGGATGCATTATGCCTTCTCCGTCTGTGTTGCAAGGAATAGATCTGCGAGACCAACGTTATAGATGTTACCCAGTGATTCAACCTGCGCTTTGTATTGACCTTCCAATAACCACTTAGTGGTGCCCAGGCCTGATTGCGAGGTCAGTGGGTTGAGTTTCTGTATCTCGCTTGAATGGTTATTTGCGACTTTGATAATGAAATAGTCATTTTCGATGTCTTCCATGCTCTTTTGCAGCACACAATGGCCTTGTTTTAAAATCAGAACATCCGTTAATAAATGTTCAATCTCTGAAACCTCATGGCTTGCAATGATCATGGCGCGTTCGCCGTCGTGGAACCACTCAAGTAGATGGCGATAAAAAGTATCGCGGTACAGTAAATCTAGGCCAAGTGTAGGCTCATCTAAGATCAACACTTGGGTGTCAGTCGCGATGATGATCGCAAGGTGAAGTTGTACCTTCATTCCCTTAGAAAGCTGCTTGATAGTCGAAGAGAGCTTGATGTTGGTGCTGCTTAGCGTCTGTTCTGCTTTTTGCTTGTTGAAGCTAGGGTGTACACCTTGGGTGTATCGAAGTAGTTGTTTAACCGTCATCCACTCTGGTAACACGTTAACATCTGAGATGTACGACAAGTGCTGCATGAGCTCTGCGTGCTGGTGGATAGGGTGGTAGCCGTTTACTTCAATCTCACCTTGATAGTTGTGTCCACCAAGCAGTGATTTGATCAGAGTCGATTTACCTGCGCCATTGTGGCCCAGCAGTCCAAGCACTTGCCCCGGTTTTAACTCAAAGCTGATGTTCTCGACACCCACTTGATTTGAATAGGTTTTGGTTACGTTTTTCACGGAAAGTAACGTACTCATGACTTGTCCTTTATATGTTGTGCTAGCTGTTTCACGAGTTCTTCGACACTCATATCAATGATGCTTAGCGTCTCAGCGATGGCTGGGATCTGTGTGTTGATGAATGATTGGTGTGCGGACTCTTTCAATTTTTGAAGTGCCCCTTCGGCCACATACATGCCTTGGCCGCGTTTTTTCTCTACCAAGCCTTCATCCACCAGTAACTGGTAGCTTTTCATGACAGTAAGGTGGTTGATCTTGAGATCGGCGGCAACCGCACGCACAGAGGGCAATGCTTGTAGCTCTAGCCAAACACCCTGAAGAATTTGGTCACTGATCTTGGCGGCAAGCTGCCTAAAGATCGGCTGGTCGTCTTTCCATTCGGTCATAATTAAAACTGCATGGTGATATACATGTGTATAACACTAACCTATTTATTCGAGTTGGCAAGGATTTTATGAAAGTGCATCGGGTATTTTTATGTTTAGATAAAGCACGTTTGGTGGGGAGGGCACTTGAAGCCTACATCCTTGTGGGCTCTCAAGCAGTTGTATAAGCGATGATTATTTGAATAGGGAATGGTTGCTGATCAAGATTTCTATTAGGCTGGGCCTATTGCTCCTTTGAGTCATTAGGACGGCTATACAGGTAACCTTGATGTAAGTTGTAGCCTAACTGACACAAGATATATTGCTGCCTACGCGTCTCGACACCTTCATAAATCATTGTGATATTTGATAGGCGTCCAATCTCCGAGATATTGAGCAATACACCCTGATGATGCTCTCCTGACTCGATATCCTTAACAAAGCAACGATCCAGTTTTAGATAGGCCGGAGAGATAACATTGATGATTTCGATGTTGTTATTGCCCGTACCAAAGTCATCCAGAGCGATAGTGATACCAAGCTTTTTGATATCCTTAATGTTATCGATAACCTCACACCCATAGCCAATGTTCGAATATTCAGTAATCTCTACGACAAACTCATTCGCTTCCATCGCGGCTAAATGCTCTCTGAGCCTTGCGAAGTTCGACCCTACCAAAGCACTCGGACACACGTTGACACCATAGATCTCATGGCTGTTGTTTAACTTCGCTTTTCTGACTGCCTCGATGAGTAAAATAGTATGAAAGGTGAGTAAATTGGTGCGTCTCATGGTGTTGATGAAGCTTAAAACGCCAACGTTACGCACACGAGATAACAACTCGTAGTAGAGAACGCAGTTGTCTTCGGTGTTGATGATCGGCTCTTCTTCAAAGGAGATGTGTTTCCAACGAAACAGGTAGATCACGAAACCCAGAATATAGGAGCGATAAAGCAGGGTGGCGAGTATCAGAGAAAGCGCAATCCATAGTGCAACAATGTCGTCACTGTAGAAGGTGATGGTTGCACCCGTTGGTAGGGAGGTTTGATAGATAGATTTACTCTCTTCGCCAAGGTTTAAGATGTGGTAACCATTCTTCTGGATGGAAATCGAATCGACTAATAGAGGCAATAGTGAGTTCTTGTATCGAGCTTCGATAGATCGTTTAGATATTCGAGCAACCATCTCAATGTCGTGCTCGGTATCCATGAAGCGTGAATAGGCAAAGTCAGCACTATCGTAGAAGTCGTCTAATTGATTGAGCTCTATCATCTTAGAACGTGTTTTAGAGATATAGCAGGAGTCATAAGGTGTGGTCATGACGACAGAATCAAGGTTGAGCGAGTGCCTTAGCGAGTGCACAGCCCCGTGGCTATCGCAACCGTAGTCCATGACTTCTGCGGCAATGTGTTTGGTGTTCTCACTGTATTCATTCGCAATCTTCGTCGTATAAAGGATTTGGGAAAAGTAGACAACGAATAGGAAAAAGGAAGAGATGGTGAACACGGCTATCAGAGCCTTAATCAGCTCTCGATGATAGGTGTTGAACATCAGTTTCAACATCTCGAACTGGCTGGGCTTGAACTGGTTGATGTCGTACTTAGGTGCGATACGGTTGGTTGAGCTTTTATCGAGATCGATAAAGTAACCTACCTTATAAAGGTTAGAGATAAGTTCGCTATTATTATCTACCTTCGCTTTCTTACATAAGCTTCGATATTTCTTTCTTATAGAAGCAATAATATTTTTTAACGCGTATAAGCTAAACTCTTCGTCAAAGTGTAATTTAAAAGATTCTTCAACATCTCGTGCAGATTGAGGGTTTGATATTGACGAGTGTTCAATAAGGTATTTGAAAACAAAACTCTCTTTACTATTAAGAGTTTCCTCTGATATCTTATTACTGTCTCTTTTTATGTATATTTTTTCTTCATTGTAGATTAGTTGCAAGCTCTCATTATTGTTATTTATATTGAAAGAACAGTGCATAGCTTAACTCCTAAGCGATAGTTATTATATTTGTGTGATGGATATGTGATGGCTGGGATTTTCATTCAACACAAGAGTTCGATCTAAATAATATAACCAAAATGTCACCATTTTATCTCAAGATGTTGATACTAATCGCAGAATTTGGGCTTTAATGAAAGGTTATGGAGATGTTCACCCAAAAGTTGAATTTATAAATGAAAGCCAATGATTTACAAGGGGTAAGGGGGATTTATCCATTTGTTTTGGTATTTATCCATTTCACAGCTTCTACGCGGTAGGTTTAGCGACTGGATTTAGAGGTTTCTAATGTAGCTTATGATGGTATTCATTCGGTTTATCGATGCGTGAGATTTATCAGAATTTTTCATGATAAAATTAAATTATGTCATTTTATGTGATATTAATATAATTTATGTGGCGTATTGTTTTGGTGATTTAATTAAAGTAATCAATGATAGAATTAATTATATTTGTTGAATGATTGACTTTAATTTATTCTGTTACGAAATTTAAATAATTAAATTTTAAGGTGGGATATTTAAAATAGGGAAAGGATGATTTTTATCATGATGTGTTGATTAAAGAATTTTAATTGAATTATTATTGACATATGTATCAAATATGTGTCTATGTAAATATTAATCGGCTAGTGATGAAAATAAGATATGAATGAGGTTGGTGTTATACCATGAGCACTGCCTAAAAGTATAAGCAGCAACAAGTTAGATCAATTAGTGTTATTTTTGAGCAAATGTTAGCGTAACCACATGATATTCAAAGATCTGTTGCGGTGGCTTTGTGTTAACTATGGAAGCGTGCAATCGTTGAGTATTTAACATGCACCATCAAGCACCACGATCTGTGGTTCTTTTTCTGGCTGATAAAGCACCTGACAAAAGTCTCCTTCTGGCGAATAGGTGTAGTTTTCGGTGTCGAAAGAGATGGCGGCTACTCTTTCTGCATTGCTGCCAGAGTCTACTTCTTTGTTGATGACATGAAGCTCTGTTGCGTCGATATTGAGCAGTCTTCTTAGTGAGTCAACATAGGCGATTGGGTAACCATGACAAACGTAGTAGGTCTCAATCTCCGTCTTTTCAACATAGTTGCACTCATCCTCAACGCCAGCAATCGCTGACTTCGCGTAGATCATATCGATACCCGTGCGAAGGTTACCAGCCACATCATGTATTTTACTCGCCCGAGCACTTCCTTGAACGTCTAAGAACTTGACCATAGCTGTCGCCGAAACGATCGCTAAAATTAATACAGAGATGATGAGTTCTAAAAGAGTGAAGCCGTTTTGTCTGTTCATGGTTACCGATTATTTGCTCTGCTAAAGGGACGGAATGAGGGTAATCTAAATACCAAAGTCATTACAGTTAGTGGGTATAATGGTTTGGTGTTTTATTGTGTGAATTTCTAAGTAATTTTCTTTATAAACAATAGCTTAATTATTTCCTCTTACTGTTAAACGCTATGTAAGCATACGTAAGCGTACACACCCACAGCAGCCGATTGTTTAGGAAGCATTCAAACGACTTAATTTATTGATAAATAAGTCTTTAATTGTAGGATTGTCGACCATTCAAAAACTGACTTTCGACTTCATTTGAGGGAATTGGTTTACTAAATAAAAATCCCTGAAGATACTGGTATCCACAATCGATTAAGAACGCTTTTTGCGTTTCGGTTTCGACACCTTCAGCAACCACTTTTAGCCCCAATTTTTCACAGATAGCATGGGTGGCTTGGACAATCGCTTTGCTCCCTTTGTGTGAACCGTGGACGAAGCTTTTATCGAGTTTCACGGTGCTAATCGGTAAGTCATGCAACATCGACAGTGACGAGTAGCCTGTGCCAAAGTCATCAAGGTGAAGCTCTACGCCCAATTTAGAAATATCGCTTAACGCTTGCCTGACTTCACCATGCTTGAAGATCATGGAAGATTCGGTGATCTCAAGGGCGATGCTTTGAGGTTGGATATTGTAGAAGTTCAACATTGCTAATAGCTGCTCGGCAAAGGTCGCGTGCATCTGAATACTCGAAATATTGATACTCATCATCAACTCACTATCAAACTCACGTTGCCATATCGATAGCTGTTTGAGTGCAGAGTTCAGAACCCATTTCCCGAGCGGTACAATCTGCCCCGTCTCCTCCGCTAAGCTAATAAACTCATCAGGGCCTATGTTACCTAGCTCTTTGTCTGACCATCGAAGCAAGGCTTCAAACCCTTTCACCTTGTCGCTGTTGGTGTTCATGATCGGTTGATAGTGAAGGTTGAGATCGTCGTTTTCTATGGCGCGTGCCAGTCGATGGCGGATCTCTACTTTGCGATGCAGGGTTTGTGCTAAGTCTGGGGTAAACGTTTGGAAGCGGTTTCGACCATTCGCTTTTGCAAGATGCATCGCCATACCCGCTTGCTTTAGCAATGTTTCTTGGTCAACCGCGTTATCAGGGAAATGCGCGGTACCTATGCTGCAACCGACAGATAAACTGCCGATGCCTCTGATATGGAAACTTCGGTTTAAGGCATCAATGATGCGAGAGCAAAGTAGTGGGATATTTTGATTTCGGCAGGTGTGGGCAATCACAATGAATTCGTCGCCACCAAATCGCCCTATCATGCATTTCTCATCAACCAACTGTTTAAGGCGTTCACCAACCTGTTTGAGTCGTTGGTCTCCGACAGTGTGCCCATAAGTGTCATTAACTAATTTGAAGCCATCAAGGTCGACAAACATCAATTCAAACGGTGAGCGATAGGCAATGCTGGTTTCTAGAAGGTTGCTGATCCCACGGCGATTATAAAGCTCCGTTAAACAGTCGTGTTCTGCGTTGTATCTGGCTTTTATCAGCTTCTCTTTTTGCTTTGTTGTACAGGTTAGGTTTAGCAGCAGTTCGCTTTTATCAAAGAGCCACTTTCCTTGCACATCAAAATGGTGTGCTCTGAAGGAGGAAACCTTGATAAACCAAGGCGCACCGGTTGTTGGTTCTCTATTCTGTAAACGTGTATGTACAAAAGTGATTACTATGTTTTGCGTACGGTAAATGTAGGGCTCTGATTCCAATATTGATGATCTATGACCAGTATATATACTGCCTTCGCTTTTGATAAATACTGGTGATAGGAATGTCGAAAACCAAAGTGCTCATTGTTGAAGATGACCAAGAGATAGCTCGTCTAACGACGCTTTACCTCGAAGCTGAAGGTTACAATGTTAGCGTTGTTCATGAAGGGAACTTGGCACTTGAAGCGATCCGTAGTATTGAACCTGATTTAGTGCTGTTGGACTTGATGCTTCCAGGGATGAGCGGCGCGCAAATTTGCCGTCAAGCCCGTGAGTTTTACAATGGAATGATTTTAGTGCTAACGGCTTCCGCCGATGAAATGAGCGAGGTCAGCTTGTTTAAATTTGGTGCGGACGATTACGTTGCCAAACCGATTCGTGGCCATGCCTTGTTAGCGCGAATTGAAGCGTTATTGCGTCGAGCGACTCCCGTAAAAACTGCGCAAGAAACTACGGCTGAAAAACAGTGCGATATTGTAATCAACAGCTCTGCTCAAAGTGCCACGCTCTACGGCCAAAACCTCAAGCTTACTTCTGCTGAATTTGAAATCTTAAACCTTCTCGTTAATAACATCTGTCAGGTCGTGACTCGAGACCAGTGCTGTCAGTTATTTAGAGGGATAGATTACGCGTTCAACGACCGCTCGATTGATATGCGCGTGTCTGGGTTACGCCGAAAGCTGCGCATTCACGCAAAAGACAAACAGTTGATTCGTACGGTTCGCAACAAGGGGTACATGCTGGTTGCGTAAGTTCATTGCTACGAAGCTTCGCTCGGTTTCGATGTTTGCTCGCTTATACCTTGGGATTGTGACTGGGATGTCGGCAACGATATTTTTGTTCTTGAACCTTGGTGAGGGGTACATGCGACGCACCGAGATCGAAACCTTCCTCAATGATGGCATCTACTTTGCGGAGCAGTATGTTCGTCAACACAATCAAGAAAACTCACTCTATAAAGAGCTCGATAGAACAGGCTACCAACAATTTTATATCTTCAATTTACGCCTGTTGGAGAATTGGTCGGGCGAGGCGCCTTGCCAACAATGTGAGTTATACACAACCTTAAACGGTGTGCCGATATATCTAAGTGATGACAACCTCTATTCGACCGTGTTTCAGCTACCAAACTCTAAATTCAGTTTTGGGTTCAGTGAGGTAGGGGACTTTTTCTCTCCTGACATTGAATGGTACGAAGACTCAGAACGACACTTTTTGTTAGGGCTGTTGTTGGCTGTGATTGTGGCGATTGGAGCAAGTGTTTACTTACCTGTGAGGCGTTTTCAAGAAAGAATAGAGTTGCTCGTCGAGAAGCAGAAACAGTTTGGTAAGGGCAAGCTTAGTACTCGATCTGACATGGACGACATCCATCCTGTTTCTGATTTGGCCAGCAGTTTTAACTTCATGGCTGAAGAGATCGAAAGCAAAGTAAAACAAAGTCATATTTTCGCTCAAGCTATCCCACACGAAGTACGAACTCCGCTAAGTCGTATTCAACTGGCGACCGATATCCTAAGAAGGGGAGCCCCCGATAATCATCAGGTTCTTTTCGATGACATTGATACCTACATTGAGGATATCAACGAGCTCACGTCAGAAATCATCATGCTGTCGAAGTTGAATGTCATGGATAACTCTTTCTTTGAGCTCGTTAAAGTGACCTCCGATCTTCGTGAGTATTGCCTAGACCGAATTCGTTACTCGAAACTAGACAATGCCACCTTTGAATCTAAGGTACAGCTAGAGTGCAAGATTAAGTGTGATTGCTCAATGGCACGCTTGGTGTTCGATAACGTTCTCAAGAATGCGGGTAATTACACACAAGACAAAGTGTGGATGACGCTGGATGAGAACTCAGAAAACTGGCTGGTGGTGATTGAAGACAATGGTTCTGGAATACCAGAGAATAGGCGTGATGAGGTATTCCTTCCGTTCTCTCGACTAGACTCAAGCAGAACGTCGACCAACGGTGGATTGGGGTTGGGCCTCGCGATTGCTCTATCGGCGGCTAAAAAACTTTCTTGGGATATCAAAATCGACGACAGCAACTATGGTGGCGCCAAGTTCAGTATCGTGATTCCTAAGATCGCATAAGCTGCAGCTTCAAGAGCTCTTCAGGCTCGTCAAATAACAAAGCCACCGACTAATACCGTGGCTTTGTTATATTCCGATTTACAAGCGAGTGACTTCTTAGTTACTACTGCCTAGAGCCTAGAGCTTAGAGCTTAGAGCTTAGAGCTTAGAGCTTAGAGCTTAGAGCGATGAAGTCCATAAATAGCGTGGTCTACGATGCGGCCATTCAAGTTCTCGTTACGAGTTATAATACCTTCTAACGTGAAATGTAAGCGCTCACAAACCTTGCGGCTGCTTTGGTTACCGGTTGCGGCTGATATCTCTACCTTTTCCATATCTAACTCATTGAAAGCAACATCAATCAGCTTCTGGACAACGCGCGTCACAATCCCCTTTCCTTGGTATGTCTCAGATAACCAATAACCTATGGTCACCTTTTGCTTATCATGATCAATGGTATTGAAACTGCAGTTACCGACGACCTTGTCTTGATACACGATTGCACAAGTCATGCTTTTCCCTTCGGCATAATCGTGTAGCGAGCGTTGGATGAAGATCCTAAAGTCTTGCTCGGTTTTACAATGTGGCGGCCACACGAGCCATTGACTTAGGTACTCATTCTGGCTTTGTGAGATTTCCGCGTAGTGAGAAGCGAAGCTCTCTTCAACCAATGCGATGGAGAGTTCGTTGTCGATAACCGTTTTAAACATGTCTTTCCTTTTCTTATGGCTGCTTATTTAAGCGAATCTTAGTCGGCAGGCTATAATGTCGCATGATTTTTAATATGCAACCATTTGTAGCACGGATTTTTCGTAATACGTTGGTTCTATCACGAAACTCATTAAACCTTACAATAGTTGTGTATATAATCATTAGCTATGCATTAGTATTAGCGGCCTAAATATATAAAAAATATAAAAATGCTAGGCTTAAATAATGAATCAACATTGCCAGGACGTGACCGTGGACCTAAGGAAGGCTCTATTCGGTATTGCTAAGGCGCTTGATAACGTCGGTTTCGAAAGTAAAAATCATGGACAGAGAGTGGGCTATATCGCGTATCGATGTGCTCTGAGTGTGGGGTGGGAAGAAGAGCAAGCGCAGCTCGCGTTTTCGTTAGGCTTGATTCACGACTGTGGTGTCTCGCAAATTGATGAACAGCTCAGTTTAACGTCTGGGTTTGTACCTGACTCAAGCTATCACCATTGTCAAAAGGGCTACCAAATCTTAAAAGAGTGCCCAGTTCTTTCTATATTTGCTAAGCCGGTTCTTTATCACCATACTCCGTGGTCTGAGCTAAGGGCTATTCATATCAGCGAGTTAGAAAGAGAACTAGCTGCCATCGTGATGCTTGCCGACAGAGTCGATTATCTATACGGCATAACCTCTTCTGATCGTTATGGAAACCTAACACCAGATGGCAAAGCGAGCATCATTGAATGTTTGACTGAACAAGCGGATGAGATGTTCGAAACCAACCTTGTGCAACACATGTGCGAGTTGGTTGATTTGGATGACTTCTGGTTTTCTATGGAGATTCCATACCTCGAGAACATGAGGGATAACTTTGAACCTGTGCCATTTTTCTCCCAGCAAATGTCGCTGGATGAGACGGTGGCCTTTGCCGAGTTTATCGCCAATGTTGTTGATACCAAAAGTTCGTTTACCTTTAAGCACTCTTTAAAGGTTGGGCAGCTTTCAGAATACCTCGCCAAACAGCTGGGTTATTCCTACACCACTCAGCGCAAACTCTATCTGGCTGGGTTAGTCCATGATATCGGTAAACTGCAAACCCCTAATGACATTCTGCATAAGCCGGATTTACTCACTGAAGAAGAGTATTGCTGTATTAAACGCCATGCAACGGACACTCGATTCGCATTGCAGGAGTTGTTCAGTTCACCTCAGGTTTGTCAGTGGGCATCTGATCATCATGAAAGGTTAGATGGTTCGGGTTACCCAATGGGAAAAACGGCGGAAGAGTTGGATCAACCCAGTCGAATTGTTGCTGTGGTGGATGTGTTTCAAGCGCTAACTCAGTCTCGACCTTATCGTGGAGGCATGACGTTAGAAGAGACTCTCGCTATTTTGAGGGACCACGTTGATAACTTTAAGTTGGATCGAGAAGTGTTTGAGTGCCTTAATAAACACGCGCAATATTGCTTTGAATTATCGACAGACAAACGAATGTACGCGTTTTAACGCCACTGAATGCTTTCTAGGTGTGATGCCTTAACTCATATTCGATGAGAAATGACCAAGCACCAGAAACAGAAAAGCGATAGCCGAGGCTATCGCTTTTTTCATGGGGGCTTATCAGGATCTTTATATCGAGATTAGTATCGTTTTAAGATCTCGATGATCGCTTGCTCAGTTTCCGCTGCGATGATGGCATCGATGTCATCATCATTTTGGAACAACTCTGATAGCGCCATAATCGTATGGATGTGGCTATCTGAGTCCATCGCTGCCAGAGTAATCGAAAGGTAAACGTCACCGTTGTCTTCTGACTCTAAATCAACACCCTTCTTGAATACCGTTACTTGCAGTGATGCTTCGTTCACACCATCTTCAGGGCGAGCATGAGGCATCGCAATCTTTGGTGCTAGAACATAGTACGCGCCAATATCCTTGTGTTTTTGCTTGATAGCTTCAACATAGCTTGCTTCGATTTTGTTGCTCGCTAGCAGTGTTGAACAGGTCACATCTATCGCAGCATCAACCGTTAGGTTCTCTTCAGAGTTGATGATAACGCCTTGGTTACCAATTAAATCGAATAAGCTCATGAAACAATCCACCCTAGGATAAGACCAACAACGCCGAAGTCGAAGTCAGCAAACGTTGTCGCTTCAAGACCAAGGCCACCCAGTACTGGAAGCAGTAGCATTGGTAGGAAAGAGATACACAGACCTTGCGTGAATGAACCGAGAATTGCACCGCGTAGACCGCCTGTCGCATTACCGTAAACGCCTGCTGCACCACCTACGAAGAAGTGTGGAACGACGCCAGCTACAATGATTGTCCAGCCAAGCGCGCCTTGAACTGCCATTGCTAGTAGGCCAGCAGCGAAAGAACAAAGGAAACCGATAAGTACCGCGTTTGGTGCTACAGGGAATACCATAGGGCAGTCTAGAGCAGGTTTTGCGCCCGGTACTAGCTTGTCAGAGATACCTTTGAATGCAGGAACGATTTCAGCAATCAGCATCTTCACACCTTGCAGTACGATGTAAACACCACCGGCAAACACAAGAGATTGCATGAAGGTGAATACTACCCAGTTTTGACCGCCTGATACTGTTTCAACAAAGTCACCGCCAGCAACAATTGAGGCAAACATAAAGAAGATAGCCATTGTTGTTGCTACAGCAACTGGCGTATCACGCAGGAACATTAGGCTTTTAGGTACGTTGATGTCTTCTGTTGATTTTGAAGTGTCACCAAACTTGCTACCAATGTAACCCGATACTAAGTATGAGAACGTTGAGAAGTGACCCATCGCCAACTGATCAGTACCCATCACTTTCTCTGTGTATTTTTGAGCAAGTGCAGGCATGATAACCATCAGTGAACCCACAATGATCGAGCCGATTGCAACGAGAGCAGTGCCTTCGATGTTAGCTGTAGACAGGATTACCGCTACCAGCATAGACATGAACATTGTGTGGTGACCCGTTAAGAAAATATATTTTAAAGGTGTTAAACGAGCCAATAAAATATTCACAACGAATGCGAAGAACATAATTAGAGCCATTTCATAACCGAATGCTTCTTGTGCTAATGCAACAATTGCTTCGTTATTTGGAATAACACCACTTACGCCGAATGCTTCAGTAAATACAACAGAGAAGTTATTTAGTGCGCCAACAAGAGCGCCAGCACCAAAACCTAAAATTAGGAAACCCATTACGGTTTTAATTGTGCCTTTTAGAATGGTAGAAACATCTGCTTTTTGTGCAACCAGGCCGATAAAAGCAATTAAACCTACCATGATCGCCGGCTCTTTTAATAAGCCGAGCATGAACTCGAAAAAGTTTTGCATAATTTTGACCTTACATGAAAGTTTTTAGTTGTTCTTCAATAGATGCTTTGTCAAAAATATTTTTAAGGCTGATGATATTCTCTTTACCAGCGTCTTTTAGTTGGTTTGCAACGTCTGTTGCTGCAACCCAAATATCCGCATTGCTTGATGCTGCAGATGAAAGATCTTCGTGATCAACTTCTGCTTCGAAACCGATTTTTTTAGCGACTTCTTTTACTGCCATTTCCATCATTAGAGAAGTACCAAGGCCGTTACCGCAAACTACAAGAATCTTTTTCATAATATTTGTCTCAATTGGATTTTAGGGGTTGAGAAACTTCGTTCTCTTATTGTGTGAGAGCATAGTAATGGAAGTATTCAGATTTCAATAAGATCTACATCACAAAACTAAAATGAGATTGTGATGGAGATCTCGTTAATTTGTAGTAAAGATCCAGAGTGAGACTTTGATCAAATTTAACTTTTCACTCGAATATGCAACGTATTTTATTGAGAAAGGCAGGCTTAACTAGTTTTTATATTAGAATATAAATCTATAGAGGCTTTATTGTTGAAAACAGAGAGTTAATCGTATCGACCGTAGTCAGTAAGCATTTTCTTAAGCATGCTATTAACGTCTTTGGTCTTTTTATTTCTTTTAGTCAGTTCGCTAAGAGAGGTTGGTTTTGGGGAGGCAATATTTTCACTGTCGACTTCTTCTGTTTTATCTTTCATTTTCTGTACGGCAGGCAATAACATTCTAATTTCTTCGTTATTGGCATTGGTTAGTACCACAATATTTTCAGATTCAACTTGAGTAATGGTTAGTATCCCGTGTTTAACCGATTCAACCTTTTCACCAATCATAATTGATTCAGGCGCGACAGAACGATCGGTGAGTTGACCTGTACGTAATTTCGCCGCACTGATAGCGCGGATATTTCCAGTATTTTCAAACGCGACAATAACAGTATAGGTATTATAATATTCAACTACTGTCACATAGCCGTGTCTATTTGTTTTGAATCTAGCTCCATTGTTCATGTCGTGCGGAGCTTCCATTTTCTTCACGTGTTTCCTCTCTTAGTCTCGATGGCTGTTATATCTAATCAGCTCTATTGGTATTTTATAGATAATTATTTGGTGAGGTCATACAAAGTATATACGCATCTAAACTTAAGATGAATCTTGAAGTCTCGGGAAATGAGGCAGAGCACAGAAAAGTAGTAAGAATCACACAGAATTAACCGAGTGATTACGCTCACACACTTAAAGACTTAACATTACAAATTCAACTCCCTACAGATTGTTTACAGTTTTGAAGCTCGAAAACGACGACAAACAATACATTTTGCTTAATCCTTGATCGCGCGATCGTTTGCGTTAAAAAATGTGATGAAAGTCTCACTTAACTGTTTATACTTCTCTTCCGGTTTTAAGCCGGTGCTTAGCCAATACAAGCCGTCACATGGATATGTGAATGACCCCACGGACCGGACCAGCTACGTTCCACTGCTTGTATAAGGTGATTTTTTACATGAACAACTCGTTGTTACATTCGCTAACCCTGTTAGCTCCTTCATCGCGTAGCGTTTTGCTTGCGGTTCTTTGTCCTGTTCCTTTGATGTCATTTGCTTGGCTCATGTTCACTCTTTAAGGATTACTAGGACACATTATGAATATTCTATTTGGTTTTGTCGGTGTTCTTGCACTGATTGCTTGCGCGTACCTGTTATCTGAAAGTCGTTCTTCAATTAACTGGAAAACGGTCTCTCGTGCACTATTACTTCAAATCGGTTTTGCAGCCTTAGTATTGTATTTCCCTTGGGGACAACTGGCGTTAACAAGCCTAAGCAATGGCGTTTCGAGTTTGCTTGGTTTTGCAGACGTTGGTATCGCTTTCCTATTTGGTGATCTGGCTACTGAAGGTTTCATTTTCGCGATTCGCGTACTTCCAATCATTATCTTCTTCAGTGCTTTGATCTCTGCGCTCTATTATTTAGGCGTTATGCAGAAAGTGATTCAAATCTTGGGCGGAGCGGTGCAAAAACTGCTGGGTACAAGTAAAGCTGAATCTCTGGTTGCTACAGGTAATATCTTCCTTTCTCAGGGTGAGTCTCCTCTTCTTATTCGTCCCTTTTTAAAGTCTATGACTCGTTCGGAACTGTTTGCTGTAATGGCAGGTGGTATGGCGTCGGTAGCGGGTAGTGTACTTGGTGGTTATGCTGGCCTTGGTGTTGAGCTTAAATACCTTATCGCTGCAAGCTTTATGGCGGCTCCGGGCAGTCTGTTAATGGCGAAGATCATTGTTCCTGAGCGCAGCACACCAAGTGATTACGACCATATCGAACTAGATAAAGCTGATCAAAGCAACGTGATTGATGCATTGGCAAGCGGCGCGATGAACGGTATGAAGGTTGCGGTAGCGGTTGGTACTATGTTGGTTGCATTCGTGAGTGTGATTGCGATGGTCAACACTGGCCTAGAAAGCCTAGGTGAAACGTTCGGTTTTGCGGGTATTACGCTACAAGCTATCTTTGGTTACCTGTTCTCGCCTCTTGCATGGCTGATCGGTATCCCAAGTGACGAAGTATTGATGGCGGGTTCTTACATCGGTCAGAAGATCGTTATGAACGAGTTTGTTGCTTTCATCGACTTCGTTGAGAACAAAGCTCTGTTATCTGAACACAGCCAAGTGATCGTGACTTTTGCTCTATGTGGCTTTGCTAACATTGGTTCTATCGCGATTCAGTTAGGTTCAATCGGTGTTATGGCACCAGAGCGCCGTGCTGAAGTTGCAAACTTAGGTTTGAAAGCTGTAGCTGCTGGTACGCTAGCAAACCTAATGAGTGCATGCTTAGCGGGTATTTTCATCCTGCTTTAAGCTAGATTCAGTTAAAGCGCCTAAATTGAGTAAAAGCGGACACCTTGCTTACGGAGTTAACGTGAGAAGGGTGTCCGCTTTTTTGTGCCTGTTAATCAGGCGAAATCAGGTTTTGGCCGTCGACTGTAATTTGTCTATCGTGAGTAAAAGTTCACTCGGAAGAGTAATAGAGCCAGCTCCTTTTATCCGATATACTTGAATATCATCAGGTTGCGATTAATAACATTCGGCTTCGATTAAGCACATTCGATTTCGATTGAGAATATTCGGTTCCGACTAAGCATATCCGCTTTCGACTAGGAACAATGGCAACCAAGCTAAATTAATCAAGGGTCTCTCCATGAACATTCGCGTTCTCATCGGTCTTATTGTTACCTTCATTGGCTTGTTTGCGATGGTTTACCTAATTGCTTGCGGCGCTCAGTTTCCTATCTACCAGTGGCCAAAAGAGGCTTATCTCGGTTTGGTGTTCAGCGTGGTGTGGGGGGCTGGTGTCGCAGCGTCTGTAGCGTATTTCTTCTCGGCATTGGTGTTTGTTACTGTCGCCGTGGTTTGCTATGCGATCGGTTATAAAATCGGTGGGCTCTTTTCTTCAAGTTCTAAAGCTTAATCTTATCAAGGTGTGCTGATGTTCATTGAAGTAGGGCTGATTTGAATGCACTGGCTCGATCGTTGGAAGGTGTATCGCTATCATCGGAAACAAACTAACCGCTCGAATGGCGACAAGGCTAAAGCTTTAGGTTGGACTAGCGAAGAGAGTCAATTGTGTCGCTTTGAAGTAATCGCTCGTGCGGCGGACTTCGAAAAGAAGAGTGTTTTAGATTTGGGTTGCGGCTATGGCGAGCTGTTTGAACTGCTCGACAGCATCTATCGTATTCAATCTTATACCGGCGTTGACCAACACGCAGGCTTTCTTAAGAAGGCGAAGCAAAACTACACAGAAGATCGTTGTCAGTTTTTGGCGGGTGATATGAGCAAAATGAACCTTGAGGCGCACGACATTGTCATCGCTAGTGGTTCACTGAACTACATCTCTCGTGATTCTGATTATCTGACAAACATGATTACTCGCATGTATGAACTGGCGAATCAGACGGTGATTTTTAATCTTCTCAACTCAAGCCAGTATCCTTCGCGTAATACCTTGATGAGTTATCACCCTCAAGGTGTCTATCGTTTCTGTAAAACGCTCTGCGATGATGTCTCTTTAACGGAGGGCTACGCAGAAGGGGATTTTACGATAGTGATGAACAAAGCCGTGTCAGGAGCTTGATGTCGTCTTTGTTTTTATCTTTACGCAGGTTTTGATATTAACAACTTTTGATACGAGTACTGACGTAGTAAACAGCAAAAAGCCGCAGCCATGAAAGGTATGAGGCTTTTTGGGTTCTATGATGAACTTAGGCTAGGTATGTTGCTAGTTCTTCGGTGGTTGGTTTTTAATGAGTCCGTAAGGGATGTTAGTAAACACCTTAGGGTTGCCTTCATAAGTCGGCGCTTCATTCACTTGCTGCCAATCGAGTAGCATGATTGCTAACACGTTGCGGTGTTCACCGTACTCAAGATCAAAATCACCAGTGATAGAAGGGATCATGCCTTGTTTCTCATCGATTGAAGCTTGAATCGCGAGTCGAGTTTTCTCTAGAACTGGGTCATCTTCTAAACCTGCCAACAAGAAGGTTAATCCAACCTCAGCAATGACATCTTCTTTCGCACGCAGCAGAATCGTATCGATGTTTTCTCTAAAGTAATCGTAGATCCATTGATGGTCTTGTTCGCTTACTTGATGTTGGTAATATTCTGAGTCGCCGAAGATGACGTGTGTCATACCATAGATCTTATTGCCGAATTGCTGGCTTGAGAGTTTTTTGTCTTTATCGTCTGGATACGCTTTTTTGAAGGTATCGACAAACTCATCAACGATATCCTGCTCACCCAGTTGGCGCAACCAGTAAACCTGATTCGCTAATTGAGCGGCCCACGCTTTCACCATGTCTTCATTGGTCACGTATCGTGAGAAGTCATAGCGACGAATGATTTCGCGTAGCTTGGCATCGTTCTTGTGTTCTAAACCGTATTCGTTAGCACGAGCCATAGAGCCTAGAAGGTCAACACCAAGGTAAAGGTATTCAGGCATGTGCTTGGTGATGTTGTAGCGTCGAATACTGCGCTCATCGTTATCACCAATATAAGATGCAACTCGCTTCTCTGAGTAGAGTACGATTTGTTCCATGGTTTGAACGTCATTCGACAGGGTGCTGAGCTTGCTTGCCACTCGAGCCATGTCGCTCCACACCGCCGCTGAATACTTATCGTCTAATGTTTGACGATACATGCGCAGCCCGTAGTGACCTTCTTTGAATGCAGGCAGGGTGTAAAGCTGGCTTTCGTAGGTGGTGCGAATTAGGTCTGCAGATTGCTTGAAAGATTGTTCTTGAGAATTGAGCGAATCTGCTTGGGATTGAACGTTCACTGCGGTTGGCGCTTGAACGTTTTCTTGTGCGTGAACGGCAACCGAGGCTGATAGCAATGTACACAGTGTGATAGTTTTTAACTTCATGTCGTGAGGTACCAAGCTGATTATTAGTCTATGTAAAATAACATTGATGAATCCTTTAATGTAAGCGTTGAGTCAATACAATGTAAGCTTTATAAGGTTCACTAACCCTTTTTGATTAAACCATTCGTTTAGTAAAGAAGTTTGAAGTGATGGATCACCCAATATTTGATAGATAGTCGACGTTAGTATGGATTTTTAATGACTTAGCGGCATACTGGAGCAATAAGCCAGAAATGAGCCGTTATAAGGCAGTATATAGAACAATAGTGTTAGAGGTTCGTAAATGCCAAGTGGTTCTAGCAAGCAGTGGTCTGCCAGAGTAGTAGCTTTTCTTTTTTTTCTTGCGATAGTAAGCGCAATTGAGTTCTTTCATGCCAAGCAATTAACTTTTCTTAAAAACGAATCGTATTCAGAGGCAAAAAAGCAACTATCCATTATTCGTTCTCGGATTGAAGCCGCGATCGTGTCAGATATGTATATCCTCAATAATTTCTCGACCTTAGTGACCATCAACCCCGATGGAGAGGTAAAAAATTGGGATAAGATTGCAGAGAATATCATTCAAGATGGCTTCCATATTCGACTTATCGGACTCGCCAAAGATGACATTCTAAATTTTGTTTACCCGATGGAAGGTAATGAGCAGATTCTCGGTATTAATTATCGTGATCACCCAAATCAATGGGAGTCTGTTGAGATAGCCCGTAATTTTGGCAACACCTTTATTGCTGGTCCTTTTGAGCTGTTTCAAGGTGGGCAAGCCCTTATTACACGTACTCCGATCTTCCGAGATCCGCCTTTTAATCAAGATTATTGGGGTGTCTCCAGTGCTGTTATCGGTTTAGATGAGCTGTTTGAAGATGTTGGAATCGGCAAGATAGAGAACAAGTATGAATTAGCAATTCGTGGTGCAAACAGTTCAGGGAAAGATGGCGCTGTCTTTTATGGTACTCAGGATGTGTTCGATAATGCGTTTGCCACTGAACAGGTGAGTTTTCCATACGGGGGTTGGTACCTTGCTCTCTCCGGTAACGAACATGTATTGATGGATGAGCCTTGGTATCGCATCCAAGCGGTAAGGCTGGTGGGCTACTCCATAATATTAGTGCTGGCGTTTGCTTTCTTTACTATTTATCGCCTTTACCGCATTGCAGATAGCCGCTCTATGCATGATGAGTTAACGATGTTGCCGAATCGTCGATACTTCATGTATAGCCTCAAGCAGGCCTTCAAAACCACTCAAAAACAGAGAGCGAGAACCTTTGCTGTTGTAAATATCGACCTCGATGGGTTTAAAGCAATCAACGACACTTATGGTCACGCGGCAGGCGATCAGGTATTGATCGAGTGTGCTAACCGCATAAGAAGTGAGCTGCGTGTTTCAGATATCGTTGCAAGGATAGGCGGTGATGAGTTCTTGGTCTTGTTGCCACGCATCATCGATGATCAACACGTATCTTCAATCGTGACTAAACTACGAAAGGCGATATGCTCGGCGCCAGTTGTGTACGAAGCGCACTCTATTTATCTCAGAATCAGTGTGGGTTGGGTTATTCACAATAGTAACTACAATGATGTCGATGCGCTCTTGAAAGCCGCTGATGAAAAAATGTACGAACAGAAGCGACAAGTTATCTAGGTTGAATTTTAGCTGCGATTAGAATTTAGTTGCTGAATGGGGGGAAAAGCCTCAGAATACCGCGCTTTGCTCCGTATCAATGTATTTGATGAGCAAAAGCTGAAGCAACGCACTTTTTAACGTGTTGCTCATACTAAATGTTATTCAACTGAGAAAATAATCTATGAGTTTTACCTCCCTTGGCCTTTCTGAACCGATCCTTAAAGCTATTGAAGCACAAGGTTACGATAAGCCATCACCAATACAAGAGAAAGCCGTGCCAGCTGTCCTAACGGGCAAAGATGTTATGGCCGCTGCTCAAACAGGTACAGGTAAAACTGCAGGCTTCACGCTACCTATTCTTGAAATGTTATCGAAAGGTACTCGCGTACGTCAGAACCAAGTTCGTGCGCTCGTGCTAACGCCAACTCGTGAGCTTGCTGCGCAAGTGAATGGCAGCGTAGTGAAGTACGGTATTAACTTACCGCTGACTTCGACGGTAGTGTTTGGTGGTGTGAAGATTAACCCTCAGATGCAAAAACTGCGTAAAGGCAGTGACGTATTGGTGGCAACACCTGGTCGTCTACTTGACCTATACAACCAAAATGCAGTGCGTTTTGACCAACTAGAAATCCTAGTGCTAGATGAAGCGGACCGCATGCTAGACATGGGTTTCATCCGCGATATTCGTAAGATCTTAGCTTTCTTGCCTAAGAAGCGTCAGAACCTACTGTTCTCAGCGACGTTCTCTGATGATATCCGCAGTTTAGCGAAAGGCTTAGTGAACAATCCTGTTGAGATTTCAGTAAGCCCTGCAAACTCGACGGCAAAAACGGTTGAGCAAAGCATCTACCCAGTAGACAAAAAGAAAAAGAGCGCAATGCTAGCGAAGCTAATCAAAGATAACGATTGGCAACAAGTGTTGGTGTTCAGCAAGACGAAACACGGTGCGAACAAGCTTGCTCGCTTCCTTGAAGAGCAAGACATCACTGCTGCACCTATCCATGGTAACAAGAGCCAAGGTGCACGTACTAAAGCCTTAGAGAACTTCAAAACAGGTAAGGTACGAGTACTTGTTGCAACTGATATCGCCGCTCGTGGTATCGATATCCCGCAACTGCCTCAAGTAGTTAACTTCGATCTTCCTCATGTATCAGAAGACTATGTACACCGTATCGGTCGTACTGGCCGTGCAGGTGAAGTAGGTAAAGCGATTTCATTGGTTTGTGCTGATGAAGTGGGTGAGCTGTTCGGTATTGAACGCCTGATTCAACAAGTGCTAGAGCGTCGTGAACTGGAAGGTTTCTCTCCAGTAAATAAGTTACCTGAGTCTCGGTTGGATTCACGTCCAATCAAGCCTAAGAAACCGAAGAAAGCAAAACAGCCACGTGAACATGCTGATGGTCAACGCTCTGGTGATAACGCTCGCGGGCACAAGCCAGCAGGTAAGAACAAGCGTCATGTAGCTGGTAATGGTTCGGCTCCAAAGCGTAAGCCGACATCTGGTAAGAAACCTGCTGAAAACAACTCAGCTGCGACAACTGAAGATAAATCAGTAAGAAACAACGGCAGCAACTTTAAACGCGGTAGTGCGGGCAATAAACCTGCTGCAAATAACGCAGGTGCTCAGAACACTCTGAGCAAACCAAGCGGTGCGGGTAAATCTAACGGTACTGGTAAGCCAAACAACGCGGGTAAACCTGCAGGCAAACCTAAGAAGTCTGGTTACGGCGGTAGCTACGGCCCAAGCAAGTCGTCAAATAAGCCGACAAGCAACAAACCTTCTACAAACAAACCGTCTCGAAGCCGTTCTAAGCCAGCTCCTCAGAAGTAATCTTTTCTGAGATATTGAAAGAGCAACGAACATGAGTCGCTTTATAAAAAGGCGTCTCGTGGGTTAAGTTCTTTCTGTCATAGAAATCGAATAAGCGCGAATATTGAATCTCAATGTTCGCGTTTTTTTATGGGCGTTGTTTAGGGTGTTGTTTATGTTGAGTAACCGTATAGCTTGAGTAAGCTAGGGGAGGTTTATTGCTGTTTAAAGTGATTGAATCTAAGGGAAATATGACATTTTTGGGAAGGGTAATGAATCTTTAATTATTCATTAATAATAACATAATCACTAGCGTTTTTGTTGGATTTTGCAATTTGCAATTCCAGTTTGCAAAACAAACAAGGATATCCGGCCAATACGTGTCCAGATGCGTAGTAAATACGTGTTTTAAAAGTTGGCACGCATGCTGCATTAGTAATGGTGACCCTTCTTAAGCCGAGGGTCACCTAGCCAACTGACGTTGTTAGTGAACCTTTTTTGTTCACACAAAATATATGACCAATCACCCTTATTGTGATTGGTTTTTTTTTGCCTGAAATTTAGGTTCTATTTTTTGTTATTACTTTTTTACTCACCACACTTAGAGTAACAGCTTGGTTGGCGTGGGCATTCTCCACCTCTGGAGCAGATAAGCCTCGCCTCTGTCTCAATCCCACGTTCAATCCAATTTATATTTAGAATCTTGGCTATTGTCGTGAGATCTTTTTTGATGTTACGCGGAATTGCCACAGAGCCACCATTGTTAACGCATGACGCTTTAAGCTGCTCTGCTATGTCTCTTGAATTACCGCCTTGAGCATCAATCGCAGGGTTGAGATCTATACCAGCACACAACACACGATTGTTACCCGCAGGATCCGTCATATTGATGGATTCACAGCAGTAGATTCTTGGCTCATCACCCACGTTCAAAATGGAGATTTGAGCCGAGCTTCCCGCTCGAGGTTCTGATAATCGACGGAACACAGCCCAATGTTGACATGGGTCAGCGACCGTTCTCATATTTCCCCAAGGTAGCGGAATCCCGTTCCCGCGATATACCGCCTTGAGTTTCCCCGGCCCATAAGCATCAAAGTAGTGCCAGTGAGGGTAGGGCGATACTACAGTCATTCGACGCATCGCAACAGAGGGGGAAACCCCTGCTCTTTTGTGAACGTCGATTTCGTAACCAGTGCGGTCAAGTAGCTGCCTAAACGGGACTTTCGGGCACAGAAGTGCGCCAGCAAAGAAGCTGGATTCAAAGTCTCGCCATGCTTGAAGAATATCTTGGGAGTTGAGCTGTGAAGAGCCTGATACCTGGTTGTCGTCCCACGTGTTGTTGTTACCGACCGACAACACACTCTTTAGGCCTTCTTTGCTGTGCAGAATGCAATGACCGATATAAACCGAAAGGTCGTATTTCAGACGAGTTGGATACTCTTTAAGAATCTCGTTTAAGAAGATAGTACCGGGAGGCTCAAAGAAGGAGGTTACTAACTGCTTAGCGTTAATTCCGAGCTCATCGACGACGTCTTGCGGCGTGCGCGTCACCCAGCGGATGTTGATTCCTAGGCTTCTAGCGATGTCTATCAGGTCTTCTACGCTGAGGTTAAGACGTTTTAAGCCTACCTCTTCCGCAGCGCGCTCAAGGTCAGGGAAGTGGTTCTGGTTGCTCTCTTGGTGTGCTCGAATCAAGAGGTGCGCAAACTGGCGGCCTGAAATGCCCGTTTGTGACAGCATCTCAGGAATCGCAATTTGCAGGATGTCGTTTGAGAATAGGAAGCTCGGCTCGAGCGCCATGCCACTTATCCCACCACGATTCCCCTTATCAGGAGCAATGGCTTGTTGTTCAGATTCGTCGTCGAGGAACCACGTCGGATTCTTCTGAAAGACCTGTGCAATCACTTCCAGCATATCGATGCTCGGAACCCGCTTTCCACGTTCAATCATTGAAAGGTAAGAAACGGAAGGAGCACATTCTGGGTCGATTCTAATACAACGCGCAGACAGGTCTTCCATCGTTAAATGGTTACGCTTCCTAAGATTTCGGATTTTCGTACCTAGGAAATGTGACTGACGAACTAAACTTTTTGACAAGGCCATATTTGTAAAATTCACATTGTAAAATTTTTGTTGTGAAATTGTATGTAAAAAAGCGCTAATCTACAAACTAAGCAATTCACAAAATGACAAATAAATTAAACGTTAGTTTGGAATAATTGCTCTAGGACACATTTTTGCTGTAGAAATCGGTGGTTATCACCGGACTGGTCAAGAGGGAAAGACTATGAATATGCTTACATTCGATAAAACAGAAATCCAAAAACAATCAAAGCCATTTATCGCTGAAGCTGTCTTTGCCGTGGAGACAATCAATGCTAATCAGCAAACTGAAAAGCAAGTGAAAGCAAAGCAGCTGCTTGATCGACTATTCCCACTAGAGAATGGCTCACATCAAGACGTAACCAGCTACGTAGTCGATTACCGCCATATTATGGCTTACTTTAAAGACGGTCAGCACAGCGGTCTGAAGCACCCTAAGCAGTTTGTAGCGTACATGGGTGAGAAGAACGACCCAGACTCTATCTTGTTTCGAGATGGCAGTGGCAGCCACCTAGAGGTGATGTTTGGTTGCCACAAAGGGACAGGTTGTATTGAGCTAGTAGAAATTGATGATATTCAGTTGGAATCATGCACCACGTTTGGCCAATCACCAATGGAAGCAACAACCACAATGCGTGAAGAGACCATTGCAGCGATGCGCCACTGGATCAGTTTGATTCAAGGTGACGCAAAGGGTAAACCAAAGGCATGCAGTGAAGATAAAGAGTTCAGAGCAAAGAGTGGTGAAGACTATTGCTTGAATTATTGCTTCCAGATCTAACGGTGAATCCTAGTTAGCTAAAGTAATTTATACAACTAAAGAAAAAGCCCCGAAGATAATGTCTTTGGGGCTTTCTAGTCTCAATACGAGCCGACTAATATGTCGATAAGAGCATTGTTGGTGTGTTTTACAAAGGCATGACTCGGTTACGGCCAAGTGATTTCGCTTCATAAAGTAGCTTATCAGCACGTTCAATCAGCGATTGAGCTGATTCGCCGGGTTCAAGTTCAGCGACACCAAACGATGCAGTGATACTGCCGACTTGTTGACCACTGCGGCGATCTTTAATCGACAGCTTTTCTAGAGAGCGACGATTGGTATCAGCGAGTTGACGAGCAATACGCAAAGACTTGTTAGGCACAATCAGCGCGAACTCTTCACCACCAAATCGATAGGCAGAAATACCTTCACGGCAACTTAACTTCAGCTTGCGAGCGATCGCTTTAAGCACCATATCGCCAAACAAGTGGCCATAGGTGTCGTTGAAATTTTTAAAGTGGTCGATATCGAGAAGAATCAGACACAAAGATTGTTGTGCTTCACACAGGGTTTCTATGTCACGGTCGAAAGAGCGACGGTTATAGAGTGTGGTTGTACTATCGAAAAGCGCATCTTTCTGAACTTCTACTAACTGGGTTTTTAGCTTGGTGATCTCTGAGGTTGCAGAGTTTAGCTGAGAGTTTAAAAACTGAGTAGAGTGACGAATATGACGGGATTCAGACACCAGCTGTCGAACTAAGGACATGACTTCATCAATAGATAGGCTTTCATTATCAACACGAGCCAAGTCCTCGAAGCTTTTATCGATCATGTCAGAAAAAGCGGAGGTGTCGGTCAGGGTGTCATTCATTGAATTGGAAACTTCAGAAACTAACAGTTCCAAATTAGCGCGAAGGTCATTGATATTGGTTTCGGATTTGCTGGCAACATAATTGTTGTATAGCTGCTCACCAACGGCAGGAGGACAAATACCGTAGTGTTCTAAAACACCATCCATGTCTTGAGTCAGCTGGGGAATAGCGTTATCGACATAGGTGTACCAAAGTGCGTAATTTGCAGGTGTCGTTGACACCCTGTTCTTCATCATAAGAGGCACCGCTTTTTTTAGATTTGCGGTGGATTTCTGAAATTCGTCTTTGTTCATTATTTTTACTGCAGATACCAAAACAACTAAGCCACTTGCGAACAAGGTTAGCGGATTTCGAAGGTCTTTGCTTTAAAAATTATATGATTAGTGGATGAGGGTTGGATAAATAACTCATTTTTATTATGAATATCGATTGCGTATTCATAAGTGTAATCTAATGGATTGTTCTTTAACCATATTTGGGCTTATCAAACTTTCGGCGTAGCGTGAGTTAGTATCAAAAGATTGCTGAGAATTAAGTGTTGTCTAGGGAAGTGCATACAAAAAGTGACGTAAATTGATCGTTGAGCTTTAACTGAGAAAGTCTAGGTTGAGGACGCTTGGCTGGTGATTTGCATTTGTTCAGAGTTTACGGGGGAAAGCCTGTATCGAGAGGGGAAATGTTTATAAGCAGGCATAAAAAAGCGCCGATAAAAATCAGCGCTTTAAAATTCTTTTTAGCTATAAGAGCTAATTATTGAGCAACAACGTTTGCTGCTTGTAGGCCTTTTTGACCGTTTTCTACTTCGAAAGAAACCTTTTGGCCTTCTTTCAGAGTTTTGAAGCCTTCAGAAACGATTGCACGGAAGTGTACGAATACGTCAGCGCCGCCGTTGTCTTGAGAAATGAAACCGAAACCTTTCTCTTCGTTAAACCATTTTACAGTGCCAGTATTTGTGTTAGACATAATTTGTCCCTTATTCATAAATTTTCTAAGTTGTTGATTGCATTTAATGCAATGCGCTGATAATTGAATTATTTAATATTGCTAAGAAATAAGGAAAAACTACTTACAAAAACGGGTAACGATTTTACATGTCAATTTTTTACTATTCATCTAACTTAAATAACTCCGGCTAACAGAGCGAGAGCATGTTAACACAGTCTTTTGAGATGTACACGCATTGCTTAAGAAATTTGTGCTTTTTTTGTCATACCGTGCGAATGTACAAGATTTACACTGATTTAGTGATAGTTTTGTCGCTTCGTCCAACACAACAAAAGGAAGCATCTCAGCTTCCTTTTGATCATTAGTATAGACGATATTAACGCTTAAAGTTGATATCTTCAGTTTGATCTAAATTTATTTTTGTTTTCGCTGGTTGAGTCTCTGCAATCACCTTACCGTGGCGTATTGAGTACTGCACTGGTACTTGGCGGCGTACTGCATCAAAGCCATTGTCAGCAGGAAGAATCAGCAAGCTACCTGGCTTACCTTCTTCGATACCGAAGTTGTCTTGAATGTTCAATGTGCGAGCAGAGTTCTTGCTGATCAAATCAAGTGAGTTGTTGATTTGGTCGTAGCCCATAACCTGTGTTACATGCAGTCCCATGTGCAGAACTTGAAGCATGTTCGCTGTGCCCAGTGGGTACCATGGGTCAAACACATCATCGTGGCCAAAACAAACGTTGATGTCTGCTGCTAGCATCTCTTTAACGCGCGTTACACCGCGGCGTTTCGGGTAATCGTCGAAACGGCCCTGTAAGTGAATGTTCACTAGCGGGTTTGCCACGAAGTTGATACCTGACATCTTCAATAGACGGAACAGGCGAGATGTGTAAGCACCGTTGTACGAACCCATTGCAGTGGTGTGGCTAGCAGTTACTTTCTCGCCCATTTCAAACTTATGAGCAAGGGCTGCTAATGTTTCCACAAAGCGAGACTGTTCGTCGTCGATTTCATCACAGTGAACGTCGATCAGACAGTCGTACTTGCGTGCAAGCTCGAACACATAATGCAAAGATTCAACCCCGTATTCACGAGTGAATTCGAAGTGAGGGATAGCACCGATAACGTCAGCGCCGATCTTCACTGCTTCTTCAAGCAACTCTTTGCCGTTAGGGTATGAAAGAATACCTTCTTGAGGGAATGCAACGATCTGGATGTCGACCCACTCTTTCATCTCTTCACGAACTTCAACCATCGCTCTTAACGCAACGAGTGTTGGGTCAGACACATCAACGTGTGTACGAACGTGTTGAACACCGTTAGCTATCTGCCATTTCAGTGTTTGCTTGGCACGAGACTTTACGTCTTCGATTGATAGCAGTTCTTTGCGCTCAGCCCAACGCTCAATACCTTCAAACAAAGTGCCAGAGATGTTCCAGTTAGGCTCACCAGCAGTTTGAGTAGTATCTAGGTGGATGTGCGGTTCACAGAAAGGAGTAACTGCAATGCCACCTTCAGCATCAAGGATGTCGCCTTGATGATTGATTTGCGCGCCATTATCGAGAATGCGAGAAAATTGACCATTTTCAATCAGAATCTGTTTCAAGCCTTCTTGGTCTTGAAGTTTCGCGTTCTTGATTAATAAGGTTGTCATAGTGTGTCCTTAAGCGGCCTGAGATTTCAGAGCTTTTTTGTTCAATAGAGGATTAAGCACGAGGTAACTGATTGCACCACCTAACACTGCGTTCAAAGGAACAACGCCAGGTAGGAAGTGACCAGCGGCTACGCCTGTTGCTACCGCGATAATGCCAGCCCAGTTAACGGTTTGGAACTCTGCATTTGCAAAATCTTTGTAACGTTTACGGTTCGCGAAGAAGTCGGCGATGATTACGCCACCAATTGGTGGAATCGCCAGCGAAAGGAAGGTTAACCAACCAACGAAGTTGTTGTATAACCAAAGTGCGAAAATCGTACCGATAATGCCGTTAATGATTGACATTGTAGTACTTGAGCGACCAGTGATGTTAGATAAACCCAAACCGGATGCATAAAGTGCATTTTCATTGGTTGTCCAGATATTCAAGCCAAGCACGATGATGGCTGGAAGCAGCAGACCTTGCGCGATCATCACATCTGAAATATCAGCCTGACCGGTTGCTGCTGCTCCTGCTGCGCCGAAGATAAACATCAGCGAGTTACCGATGAAGAACGCAACCATAGTAATTAATACTGCGCTTGCTGGCTTTTTACCAAAGCGAACGAAATCGGCCGTTAACGTACCCGCACTTACGAACGAACCTACAACCATTGCAAGAGCCATTGAAAAGTCCATTGGCGTCTCTGGTTTAATAAGTTGCAATTGCTCTAGTCCACCAACACTGTCTACCGCAGTCAGTACTGAGTAACCACCCAGAATCGCAATCGCAGGCACTGCAATCGCTGAAAGCACCATTAGCGCTTGAATGCCGAAGTACACTGTACCCGTCATCAATAAGCCAGATACGATAATCAAGGTGTTGGTATCAATGCCCGTTGCTTTTTGTACTGGAATAGCAAACATCGCAACACCCACACCAAACCAACCGACTTGTGTACCACCAAGTAAAGCAGAAGGAAGCCATGAGCCTTTAGTACCGAAAGAGAAACGAGCAAGGAGGTGGGTAGAGAGGCCAGTAGATGAGCCGATGTAGCCAAGAAAAGAAGTGTAAATACCGAGGATTAGGTTACCGATGAGAACGGCGAGGAAGAAATCGTTGAATGAAAGACCTGTCCCGAGTGAACCACCTGTCCACATACTTGCAGAGAAGAAAGTGAGTCCAAGCATTACCATGGTGAGTGAAGCGACTCCTTTCCTAGCCGATGTAGGAACCGGCCCTAGACTGTAGTTATTATCAGCAGCCATTTTTTACCTCCGCAAATGATCAAAATTAAAATTAACGGTCGCCGTATTGCAGGCAAACTTGCGCATTATGGTGATATAAATCACATAGTCAATGCTAATTTTGTCAATAATTGCCCATAAAAACCAGTTATTGCAGTAATTATCTTGTAAAACATAGGGTTATTTTCTGTCTTTATTTAAAAAAAACAAATAGAAAACGTTTTCTATAATGCGTTGGTTATCTGCTGTTCTTGGTTGGCTATGAATGCTTATTATTATACGTCTGAATGGGTGTCTGTATCGAAAAAGAGGGCGGTTGGCCAAACTGCAGGCAAAAAAATAGCCAATCGCAATAATCGCAATTGGCCTATATATTTTGTGAACAAGAATAGGTTCACTAACAACGTCAGTTGGCTAGGTGACCCTCGGCTTAAGAAGGGTCAATATATACATTGCAGTTAGTGTGCCAACTTTTAAAACCACGTAAAACGGCAGTTTTATAGCAATCTGGTGCGTATTTGAGCGTTTAATTTGCGTTTTTGAAATGCCAAATTGCAAAATGCAATTGCGATTTGCAACTTTAGAGTGTTTATTCGTTTTTCGGGTTTGTGTTCTTTCTGGCGACGAATGGTGAAATAAACAAAAAGCCCGTGCGATCTAAGAGCGCACGGGCTTGGGTATTGTTTCACCAATAGGAAGTATTAGATGGAGTAGAAGAAGTACAGTTGAGACTTCATTCTAATGATGATCCCGCGTATTACGTCTAGGAACGCCATAAAGCTGATAGGCTTCTCACCGCTTACCCACGCTAATCCGACAGAGCCAACAGGAATATCGTAACCCTCTGCCTCATCAATTTTTAAACGAACAAAGTGGTGCTTGTTCTGAAGGTTTTTGCCTGTGGTAACACGAACCTGCTCATCGATACCCAGCAAACTTGCTTGCGCTTCACCAGTGGCTTCTACAATGCCTTCTACGGTTGCAGAGAACACTTTTCCTGGGTATACCGCTGTCGCAAATTCCGCAGGTTGACCGACCTTAATATTACGAATCGCTTGGTGGTTAACTCGCATCAGCACGTACTTCTCTTCGGTATACATCTGGATACGAGGCATCATTGAAACACGCTGACCTTCACGAAGAATAAAGTTCGTTACAAAGCCGTCAGTCGGTGCCGTGACTTTGGTGCTGTTCAAGTCCCATTGTGCTTGTGCCAGTGTTGCCTTTGCTGAATCGACCTCAGTTTGCTTCTTGCTCACATTGGTTTCAGCTTTGTGGATGTTCAACTTCGCATTCTCGGCATCGACTTCTTTCTTGCTAAGCTGAGATTCCAATGTCGTAACGTTATACGTCGCTAAGTCTACCTTTGCTGTTTGTTGGTCGATGTCAGTTTCAGTGATCGTATGTTCTACCACTTTGTTTTGCTTCTGGTAACGATCAAGCGTCTTTGACTGCAGTACTAAGTCTGTTTTAGCCGAATCTATTTGTGCGACTGAAGCTTTGATGTCTTCAAGCGCCGATTGATAGCTGACTTTTGCAATGCTCACTTCTTGACGAGCTGTGTCTAAAGCGACCTCTGCAGACTCAAGTTGAACGCTGGCTTTGTCTCTTGCGATGACATATTTAGTGTCATCAATTTCGTAAATTAGCTGTCCTTCAGTCACATCCTGGTTTGGGTCGATGTGGACTTTGGAAGTTTTTCCCGACACATTAGTTGAATCGGGACGCAGCTGAATATGTGGAGACTGAACCACTGAGCCTCCCGATAGATCCATCGGAGTAAAATTGAGTAGGCCAACCCATACAAACAGCAACCAAGATGTACCCCCTAGGTACGCAAACGCCTTGGTGCCTTTGTTCCAAGGCATACCAACAAGTCTGAGTAAGTAAATGAACAGTGCCCAAATTGCCAAGCCTTCTAACATGTTTGGCTCTCCTCATCTTGCTTGTCGGAAGTTGTTTGCTCCTTGGTTGTGGTCGGTGACTTCCATGTGTCTCTTAGATTGATGATGGCTTTTTCCATATCAACGAAGGCCAAAATTACTGCTAGTACCCATACCCAGTGCCATACAAAACCAATCCATGTTAATGCGGTGATCAAACCGAGTTGTTGATGCTCTTTACTGTGAGCCTTGTTGATTGGTAATTCATGCACACGCCAGAAGCCGTAACATGCAGCAGCGATGGTTGCGACTAACACTACGCCTGCAACTACGTGTAGTGCGGTATCTGCGCCTGTTCCGACAAATGGGACACTAACTAAACTCATTGATATACCCTAGGTTAAATTGAGCACCGAGTGTTATTGATATCAGATTTAGAAGTTGATAATTTACCAATTACTTTAATAATGATGTCATTATGATTTGATCTGTAATAGTGACTTCTAAGTGTGGTGGCTAATGAACAATTGTAACTTCTTAAGAGCATTGGGTATTTTGGGTATTTACCAATACGCAACGACTAATAAGGCTGTGAATACTGAGCAATTAGGTATTCCTAAATCGGTGTTTAATAACCCGATGAACCTTATCCCCGTAAGTGAAGTGGACAAATGGTATGGCTTACTTGAACAACAAACCGGTGATTCCGATATTATCTTGAAGCTGGCTGATAGAGTGGATATTGAAAGGCTAGGTCCTCTCTCTAACTGGTTTTTCTCGGGGCACGATCTGGCGTCGTCTATACGCCGAGTTAACATCGGGTTGCACTGTTTGCAGTCCGGGGCTTTTCTATATGGCGCTCAAGTCGGTAATTTCATCAAATGGTGCTACGACAATCCTGCTTATAGTGAGGTGGGTAAAGTTCATGACTCAATTCGAGTTGCCATCTTTATGATGAAGATATTAAGGCGTTACTTGGGAGACGACTTTACTCCCGCAGCCGTCTCTATCGCAGGTTATCGCGAGAACACTCAACTCTATCAAGAGTATTTTGGGTGCAATATTCAGTGGGGCCAGCCACGAACTGAAATCTGGATACCAAGCCAGTCGAGGTTATCGAGCAATCAAGCCCCTTCTAGCGGCAAGATGAGCTTGGCAATGAACTTTCATGACTTAGATAATTACCTCAACATGCCTGATGCCGCGGATGAGCATAAGGTGACCTATGAGATGATCAATTACAGTCGCCATTTCGGCCTGCCAACACTGCATAAAGTGTCGAGTTTGCTTGGGTTATCTGAACAGCAATTTCAACGTCGATTGCATAACTTAGGCATCAACTTTTCTACCATTATGGGCTATGCGTTAAGTAATGTGGCGGTGGAGTTGTTGATGTATTCAGTGCCAATAGATAAAGTCGCGACGAGGCTCGGCTATACCAATGTCGCGAGCTTTAACCGGATGTTTAAGAAACATCGAGGTTTGACACCCAAGCAATATGTTGAGCGCCTAAAAACTGGCCTGTAACTATTCAGAGCTAACTTATGGTTCGTTTATGGATCAGGCTGGACAAGTAAACCATCCCCCAAGTACTCAAAATGAAAGGGGCGGTGAGTGGTAACAGTGACAGTTCATGAAAACCAAGTGTGATGAGACAGCTTAACAGCATGCCTAATAGGATTAACGGCCAACGGATTCGCGGATAGGGCACAAGTGCTAAAGTGGCAAGAATGGCGTTGTACCCGTAAAGACCTTGGGCTACCAGTTCGTTAGAAGCGCCAATCAACCCGCTAAATACGGTGCTAATTATTACTGCGAGCATAACCCAAATGGCATGCTTGATATTGTTGAGTGCGATGGCGACTAAGATAACGAGCCCCGACAACGCATTTTCGATGAAGCTGACTTGGCTTATCCCTTTTAACAACGGGATCACCACTGTCGGCAGGTTGAACCACGAGTTAGCCTCAATACTGATGAGTGGCATCAGTGCGGAATCAGGTGCAGAAAACGCTGACAGCTCAAAGGTTGATTGGATAATATAAATCAGCCAAGTGGTGAGGATAAAGGCGCTAGTGTAACCGCGATATTTCTCAAAACTGAATACGATGTGGGCAATCGGCACCGTGAGTAATGCACCTAACGCAGTCACTAAAGCCAATAATGGTGTCACACCAAAAAAGTTACCGATAAATAAACCAATCAAAGCGCCATTTAGCGCGTACATTCCACTATCAATGTCGTCAACTGACTTGTTGGTGTTGGTGTTGGTGTTGGTGTACATATAACCATAGAAGGCCAATGCAAAGCTGCAACTGGCGCCAAGCAAAGTAAGAAAAGCCAGTGCAAGTGACTCAATAGAAATGGCAAGCAACAGCAAAGTCGACGTCATAACAGACGGTGTGAAATAGACTTGCCCAATGCCATTGAGCAAGCCTTGAAATGGCAAAATATCCTTGTTCGTTTTCATCGTCTGATTACATTATTGAGTCATGTTAAATTTTTGTAAGTCAGATTGTATACAATTTTATCAAGTTCACCATCTTCGAGTGTTAATTCTGATACCAGCGTTCACCATAAGCTTGTTGGTAATCTGGTGTTTCAATGATGCCTTCTTGTTCTGGAACGGTTTCTAATGGCCCAACAACCGTTCGATAAGGTAATACGCCAGCCCATACTGGAATGTCCATATCGGCTTTATCATCATTCACTCCATGTTTACCAATCTTCACGGAAGCTTCTGTTAAAGGTATAGCTAACAACTCGGTCGCGGTGAGTTCTTTTTCATTACTGAGCCTGACTTCATCGGTTCTGCCCGGCGCGATTTGCTCAATAAAGATATTCAACAAGCGATCCTTTTCTTGATTGTCATCGATGACTGAAAATGACCCCAATACCACAGCAGAACGATAATGCGCACTATGATGAAATGCCGAACGAGCCAACACCCAACCATCGAATAAGGTGAACGTTAAACAGGTTGGTTCTCCCTTTTTTAGCCCTTTTAGTAGGCGACTGTTTTTAGCCCCATGAATGTAGACCATATCATCCACTCGCCACGCGAGCATCGGGATAACCATTGGGCCTTGTTCGCCTTGCAATGCAATGTGTGCGATTAAGCTCTCATCAATAATTTGGTGCAGTTTCTCTTGTTCAAATACGGCTTTGTGAGCCCCTTTTTTAATCGTGGTTCTTTTCGTGTTAGATAACATAATCGCTCCTTAATCATTGCCTTTTGATTAATGTAGCGATTAACTGGTCTATTAAATAGAGCCACTTTTAAACACTATTTGGATCCAGTTATGCAGCCTATCGATGTCGGTGACCTACAGTTAGACGAACAACACGACACGCGTCAAACCGCCTTGTTCCACGCGATAAGAGAGAAAATCGTTCAAGATTTATGGAGCAAGGGCAGTAAGTTACCTTCAACACGTAAGTTGGCCGTCGAGTTATCAGTGAGTCGAAATACGGTGATTTACGCGTACGAACAACTGGTCACGGAAGGCTATATCGAGAGTAAGCAAGGCTCAGGGTTTTATGTCTCGGTTGAACAACCAGAACACTTTCTAAGTTTGTCTAAGCCAAACAGTATTCAGGATCCGAAGGTCAAACAAACAGTCAGTAAACCGAGTGCAAACATAGCGACACCGAACGACATTAACCGTAGCTTTGCCCCCGGAGTCCCTGACTTAGATGCGTTCCCTTTTGCAAAATGGCAGAGGCTGCTGCAACGCCACTCTACACGTCAGAACATTGCGGGCAATCAAGAGGTTCAGGGAAGCTCAGCCTTGAGGGAAGCGTTGAGTGGGTATCTTGCAAGCAGTCGTTCGGTTCATTGCAGTGCCGACAGAATCATCATCACCGCAGGTGCGCAGCAAGCCATCTCAATCGGATTAATGGCAACGTTAGCGATGGACGACAAAATCCTTGTAGAGGAACCCGGTTATCGACAAGTGCATAAAATTATCGATCTGTTGAGACTAGAGCTGGATGGTGTGAGTGTGCGTGAAAAGGTGGGGCTAGATATTGAAAAAGTGTTGTCCAGCAACGCTAAGGCTCTCTATGTCACACCGAGTAACCAATACCCAATGGGCACGACTTTAAATACTGAGCAGCGCCTTAAATTGATCGACTGGGCCAATCAACATCAGTCATGGATCATTGAAGATGACTATGACAGTGAGTTCCAGTTTGCTCATCGCCCTTACACCAGTATGCAAGGCTTAGCGGGTAAACTCGGGTTTGATAAACGAATCATTTATGTTGGTTCGCTGAGTAAAGTCATGTTCAACGGACTCCGCTTAGGTTACTTAGTGGTGCCAGAAAGTCTGGTGGCGAAGTGTCTTGAGATCAAAGACGCGCTCACTGGAGACACGGCGTCCCACACACAGGAAGCTTTGGCGGATTTTGTTCGAGAAGGCGACTTGCTGCGTCATATTAGAAAGATGCGTCGGTCATACAAACTCAAGTATGAAGCGATAATAGAAGCGATTGAAAGCGAGTTTAACGGTGATCTTGAAGTGATCAGTCAGGCGGCAGGGCTACATGTGACCGTGAAGTGGTATCAAGGTATATCTGAACATGAGTGGAGCCGACGAGCTGATCTTCAAAATATCATCATTCGTCCGTTTGATTTTTATGAGTACGGTTCGAGTGATGCTCGTGATTGGAGTGGGGCGGTGCTAGGGTTTGGAAATATCCGTCTGGCTGAGATAAAGCCGAAGATCAAACAGATCGCTCGGCTTTTTTATCAGTGATATTGGTAGGTATCGTTTACAGCTTGTCGATTCATCATTTATCGAGTTACAACTTGTCGATAGAGACGGTGGGTTTACCTTTACCTAGCCACTTCCGCCAAGGGAGTGACAATGTCACAAAAACAGTCACAGCATAGAGCATCGACCAACTTAAACAGATAAACACCAAGGTACAGATGACCAATGAAAGCATGGCAGTGTATCTAGATGCGCCTGTTAGTAATCGGCAAGCGGCTAACATTGCGAGCAGATAAACCAGAACAAAAATACCGTTGGCGAGCTTGAGAAAGAACTCAAGGTCTAAATTAGACAGCTCACCAATCACACACGAAATAAGCACGACAAAGCCAATTGCTAACGTTGGGTAGAGCGGTACGCCGCGGCTGTTCAGTTGAGCCATTCGACTTGCAGGGCTGTGTTGGCGGGCCTGAGCCCAGATCATCCGAGACAGGCTTTGTGTGTAAAGGTTTAGGCTGGCAAAGCAAGCAAAGAACCCCAGCACGCTGATGACGGTTTTGAAGCCATTACCAAACAGTTGTTCTGTTACCCAAGGGATGGATGCGGCATCGAATTCAGATGAACCGAAAGCACCCAGCTTAAGAATCACTACTGAACAAGCCCAATACACTAGCCCCGCAACAAAACAGCCTGCAATGATGGCGATTGGGAAGTCACGTTGTGGATTTTTGAATTCCTCTCCCATGTGAGCAAAAGCTTCTATTCCGACAAAGCACCAAAACATGACAGCTAAAGCAGCGCCGATAGACCACATTGAATTGGATGAGATGGCAGGAAGAGCAACATCGGTTGCCGTGATGTCGGCTTTCCAAACAAAAGCGCTGACTAAGGCAAAAATCGACAATGCGATCACGGTTTGCAGTCGGCCAGAAGATTTACTGCCCATCAAATTGACGGCAATAAGCAGGGCGACGGTAAAGGATTGAGCACCAAGTGGTGTATCGAGAGGTGCGGGTAACAATTGTTGAGCAAAACCACCAGCCAGTGCAATGGCCGCTGGAATACCGACAGGAATAACACTCACAAACAACCACGCCACGCTTGTTTCTAATCGCTCGCTAAACGCCTGGCGCACAAAATAGGCAGTGCCACCTGCATTCGGGTAGCGTTTTCCTAGTGCTGCGAAGGTCAGTGCAATCGGGCAAATAGCGATAAACAGGATTAACCAAGCGAGAAGAGACAACTGTCCTGCAATGCCTGCTGCGATCGCAGGGATCATAAATAATCCAGTGCCTAGCAAGGTCGTCGAGAGTTGTCCGATTCCTGAAATAAGCGTGATTTCTTGTTTGAGTTGTGTCATTCGCTCTCCTAGCTATTTGATTCTGGTTACGGTCTTCCAGTAACTTTCTTCTGGTGTGTGAGAAGTTATGATTGAGAGCATACATTGTTGACATCAATAATACAGCTAGCGAAACGTCGTAAGACACCGTCATTTTAACGGTATTAATCCGATTCAGTGTGAAAGTGTCGGCTGTCAGAATGGCTGTTATAAGTAGGAAAGTTGTGTCAAATTAGGCGTTATAAATAGAACAATAAATGAAAAGAATCAGAAGCATGGATAAATTTGATCGCCAGATTTTGGATATTCTCAAAACCAATGCACGATGCTCAGTCAGCGATATCGCCCGAGATGTCAGCCTCTCGCGCTCAGCGGTGAACGCCAGAATCAAGAAACTGGAAAGCGACAAAGTGATTACGGGCTACTGCGCTCAAGTGGCAGAACCCAACCAAACGAAGAATGTGTGCGCTTATATCTTGTTGAAGTTCGACATGTCGAGTAGTGACCATAGTTGTGAGTCTTACGCGAAACAAATCCAGAGTATTGATGAGGTGCAATGGTGCCACTCTATTAGCGGTGAGACAGATATGATGTTGTACGTGGAAGTGGAAAGCATGGAGAGCTTGAACCGAGTTCGCGATCAGCTGCAAAGTTACCCGGATCTTCGCCACTTAATGACTCATACGGTTTTGACCGAGTTTTTCAACAAACAGAATGCGACGGTGCATTCATGTTAGGCAATATCAACTTAAACCTACTGCGTTCACTGCATGTACTTCTTGAAGAGTGTCATGTGAGCCGTGCCGCCCAACGTTTGCATATCACACAATCCGCGGTGAGCCGTCAGCTCAGCCAGTTACGTGATTTGTGTGGCGACCCTTTGCTGGTCCGTGACGGCAACAAACTGGTGCCGACCAACCGTGCATTGCTACTCAAAGGTAAACTCGACGACCTGCTTGGCGAGTTTGACCACCTGTTAGATGATAAACCCTTCGAGCCGCAAGACTGGCAGGGTGAATTGGTGTTGTCTTCGAGTGATTATGTCGCTCAGTATATTCTTCCTGTGATTGTGGCAGAGGTGTCTGCTGAAGCGCCGAACATTAATTTGGCTTATCGATTGTGGCAGCCAAACTACCTTGAAGCACTGAACGAGTCTGGGATTCATTTGGCTTCCAGTATGTTTCCCACAAAGCCAGAACATGTCTCAAGTATCAAACTTGGTGAAGATAAGTCGGTGTGTTTGATGCGAAAGTCGCACCCGCTGGCTCAACAAGCGGTTTTGAGTGCAGAAGATATTGTTCACTACTCTCACATCAAAGTGACGGGTGGTGGAGATAAAGACAGTTACGCGGACATAGCATTGAAGAAGCAAGGGCTAAAGCGAAGAGTGGCTTTACAGGTTCCGTTCTTTTCATCTGCTGGTACTGTGTTATTGCAAGACGACTATCTGATGATCGTGCCAGAACATATCGCCTATAACCTAGGTCGACACCTCGATACTACCTACTTTTCGTTGCCATTTGATACGGAAATGCATACCTATTGGTTAATGTGGCATCCTAAATATGACAACGACTCTGCCCACAAATGGGCGCGAGAAAAAGCATTCCAAGCCATGCAAAAGTCGAGTTACAATATCAGTATGACTTGAAATCATAGGTGTGATGATAATCTTTGATTTCAAATAATACCTCCTGCGAATTATGGTAAGTGCCAAGTATTGAGTATTAAGCGTAGAGCGTTCAGCTGGAACGCTTTATTTTATTAGGAATGGAATGATGACAGTAACAATTTGGTTTTCTTTATTAGCGATTTGCTTGTTGGGTGCAATGTCTCCGGGCCCAAGCTTGGCGATGATCGCTAAACACAGTTTGGCTGGTGGCCGTATGAACGGGCTTATCGCAGCTTGGTCACACGCTGCTGGTATCGGTATTTATGCGTTCGCAACCATTGTTGGTTTAGCCGTTGTGCTTGAGCAATCCCCAATGTTATTTAAAGGTATTAGCTTAGCGGGGGCTGCTTATCTGCTTTATCTTGGCGTTAATGCGTTACGTTCGAAAGGTGGTGTTGCCGCGAAATTAGAAGCGGGTGAAAAGATGAGTTACATGCAGTCTGCTCGTGAGGCTTTCTTGATCTCTATCTTGAGCCCAAAGATCGCATTGTTCTTCATCGCTCTGTTTAGCCAATTTGTAGCGCTAGGTAATGAACTGACCAATCAAGTGATTATTGTCTCAACGCCGCTGATTGTCGACGGCCTTTGGTACACCTTTATCACCTTGGTACTGTCTAGCCCGTTGATTGTTGCACGTATTCGCTCGAAAGCTCAGTTGATTGATCGACTATCTGGCGTGGTGCTGATCCTGCTTGCTGTTCGCGTGGTGTGGACGATATAGCAGTAAACGATAAGAATAAGTAACTAGGGTCTGTTCATAGACAGAACCTTAA